>JABBBH010000057.1:8443-15937 GCA_018607525.1 SAR92 clade bacterium | reverse complement strand
AGACAAATAAGTTTTGGTTTCATTGAGGCCGAGCTAACCAATGAATTTGGTAGCGCTAAACTTGCACCTCAAAAGTTGAATGTTGTTTACAGGCCCAGTGGAGGCTGCACAATGGCCGCCAATGGCCGCACTGATATTTCGCTATTCCTTATGCTGATACTATTAACAATCTATAATCGTCGAAAAAAGCTCAAATCTAGATAATTTTTTTCCTTTCAATCTAATCGCCCACCTTGTTACTATTCCAAAAGGATATTTTATTGCATGATGATGCGTCACAAGGGCGCTAGTCTGTATAATTAGCGTTTTGATTTTGGTTTCTAAATATTATGGATTATTTTCAGCGAATTGGTTTGCTTAGCAGTATAGATGCTGAGGAAGTTAAGCAGTCGATTCAAAAACTTGAATCGTTCTTGCAAGCTCAGGGGCGCGACGTTGTCTATGAGAAAAAAACTGCCGAGCTAGTGGGTTGGAAAGTGGAAAAATCCCTAGAGATTAATGAATTTCTAGAGTCCATCGATCTGATTGTTGTGATTGGAGGTGATGGTAGTATTCTCAGTGCCTGCAGAAAAATTGCCTCTAGTAATGTTCCTTTATTAGGAATAAATCTTGGTCGGTTGGGTTTCTTAACAGACATTACACCTGATGAAATAGAATTGCGCGTAGCGCCAGTATTAGCTGGAGAGTTCAAGCAAACTGAACGCACTATGCTGAGCACTAGCATTACGCGAAATGGTTGTGAAATTGGTGCTGGTACCGCGTTAAACGATGTTGTTTTACACCCTGGTATGTCGGTTCGAATGATGGAGTTTGAACTCTATGTCGATGGCGAGTTTGTCTATAGTCAGCGTTCTGATGGTCTTATTGTAGCAACCCCAACAGGCTCTACCGCCTATGCGCTATCTGCGGGTGGGCCGCTTATTTGCCCAGAAATTGATGCTATGGTCTGTGTGCCGCTCAATCCTCATACCCTGAGTAGTCGGCCTATTGTGCTGCATGGTGATTCAGAAATAGAAATAAGAGTGAACTCTAAGCATGAGCTGCATCCCTCGGTGACCTGCGACGGGCAGGATGATTTAATGACCGAACCCGGTGATAAGATTCTTATCAAAAAACATCAGCATATAATCTCGCTGATTCATCCTAAAGATAATAATTTTTATAAAGTTTCTCGGTCTAAGTTGGGCTGGGGTAGTCGTTTGGGCGTAAAAAAAGAACGCTAGAGATTACAGCTACAGTCGCTGAGAATTAAACGTTATGAATCTTTGGAATAAAAGCAGTTGGGCCTCAGGTATATCGGGTAACCCCGTAGTGGCCCTAATTATATTGGGTTGCATCATAGGTGCAGCTATTACCGAATTTAGCCCATCACTTACCAGGGAACTTTTTTTTGTAGACCCAGATAAGGGGCAATATACCCGTTTGTTAAGCCCCATATTCTTACATTTCGGGCTATTACATTTGGTATTTAACTGTCTTTGGTTAACAGTTTTGGGCGCAAGAATTGAGTCTCAACAGGGTTCAATCCATCTGTTAGTGTTGGTGCTTATAACCGGTATCTGTTCAAATATGGCGCAGTTCTACTGGTCCGGCTCAATTTATTTTGGCGGACTTTCTGGGGTTATTTATGCCCTGTTAGGTTATATTTGGATTAAGCATAAAATAGCGCCATACCATTATGCGCCATTACCCTCTGGTCTTATGGGTTTTATGGTGGGCTGGTTATTACTCTGTATGACTGGGATTTTAGAGGTTGCGGTAGGAATTGGGGTCGCCAATGCGGCTCACCTTGGTGGTCTTATTGTAGGGCTATTAATTGGCTTTGTGTTTGCTTTAATCGGCAAATCCAAAACAGGTTAAAACATAAAAGCGAATCATTATGGATTATAAACAGCTACTGGATAGTATTACCCCAGAGATATATCAAAGATTTCAAAAAGCCGTCGAAATTGGCAAATGGCCCGATGGTCGTGAGCTAAGCGAAGAACAGAAATCACTCTGTATGCAGGCTATTATTGCCTATGATCAGCGCAATCCAGAGGTTGATAGAACCGGTTATGTTCCACCCAAAGACTCTGCATGCGCACCAGATACTCAACCCAAACCGCTTAAGTGGGATCATTAATGTCTATTTCTGTCAGCGGTCACTTGGCAAAAATGCAGGTTGAGCTCGATCAGCAGGTGCAGTATTTCTTACCGCTAGATGATCATCGTGAACCGCTTAACGCGCTATTGGGCAAACAGATCCGACTAGAATATCTGGGTGATATTCACTGTATTCATTGCGGTAAACGCTCTAAAAAAAGCTTTAGTCAGGGCTACTGCTATCCCTGTTTTACCAAATTACCCCAGTGCGACACCTGTATTATGAGCCCCGAAAAATGCCACTATGAACAGGGTACCTGTCGTGATCCCAGTTGGGGCGAAGAATACTGTTTCACTGATCATTATGTATATTTGGCCAATAGCTCTGGGGTAAAGGTGGGTATTACCCGCGGTTCTCAGATTCCTACTCGTTGGATTGATCAGGGTGCAACTCAAGCCATGCCAATTTTTCGGGTAAAGTCCCGTTATCAAGCGGGTTTAATAGAGGACTGTCTACGTGAGCATGTCGCTGATAGAACCCATTGGCAGAAAATGCTCAAGGGTAATTCAGACCCAGTGGATCTAGAAGAGATTAGAGACTCCATTATTGCCCAGTCAGAATCGGGTTTAAGTGCGATTGAACAAAAATTTGGCTTGTTAGCGATCCAGCGACTTTATCACCAACAAATAGTGGATATTAATTTTCCCGTGTTGGAATTTCCTGAAAAAGTTAAAAGCTTAAACTTTGACAAACAGCCTATTGTAGAGGGTGTTCTTCAAGGTATTAAAGGTCAGTATTTAATACTAGATACCGGCGTCATCAATATTAGAAAATTCACTGCATACAACGTGCAATTTTCCGCATAATTAAGGTTATAAACTGTGAAAGATGCAACCCCACAAACCATCTATTTAAAAGACTATCAGGTTCCTGAATACCTTATTGAGAAAACCGAATTGGTTTTTGAGCTCAATGAAGAAGATTGCAAGGTCAGTAGTAGACTTCATATCCGTCGTAACCCAAACAGCCAGTCAAAGCAGTCCGATTTATTCCTTCACGGTGGTTCAGAGCTAGATTTACAACAGGTTGCCATAGACGGTGTTGTATTAGCCAGTGACCGCTATCAACGCAGCGAAGAAGGCCTGGTTATTAAGCAGGTTGTAGATACAGCTGTGGTTGAAATAGACCTTCTGATTAAACCCCATTTAAATACCACTATGATGGGGCTGTATAAATCTCGCACTCTGTATTGCACCCAGTGTGAGGCTGAGGGTTTCAGAAATATCACATTCTATCTCGACCGCCCCGATGTGATGTCAGAATTTATTACCAAAATCATTGCAGATAAAACGCTATTCCCCGTGTTGCTGTCCAATGGTAACGCGGTAGAGCAGGGGGATTTAAATGATGGTCGGCATTTTGCTACCTGGCATGATCCCTTTAAAAAGCCCGCTTACCTCTTTGCGCTGGTGGCTGGCGATCTCAGTGTGGTTGAGGACAGCTTTACCACCTGTTCAAATCGAGAAATATTACTGCAAATTTTTGTTGAAGAAAAAGATCTCAATAAGTGTGATCACGCCATGCTGTCCTTAAAAAATTCCATGGGCTGGGACGAACAAACCTACGGCCGTGAATATGACCTCAATCGCTTTATGATTGTTGCAGTAGACGATTTCAATATGGGCGCTATGGAAAACAAAGGGCTCAATATCTTTAACACCTCAGCCGTATTAGCCAACCCAAAAACCACTACAGATGCCGCATTTCAGCGTGTAGAAGCCATTGTTGCCCATGAGTATTTCCATAACTGGTCAGGCAATCGGGTTACCTGTCGAGATTGGTTTCAGCTAAGCCTTAAAGAAGGCTTTACCGTCTACCGCGATAGCCAGTTTTCTGCCGATATGAATTCGCCGGTGGTTAAACGTATTGAAGATGTGGGTTATTTGCGAACGCATCAGTTTGCCGAAGATGCAGGCCCTATGTCTCATCCAGTTCAGCCCGATGCCTATATGGAAATTAACAACTTTTATACCCTCACCGTGTATGAAAAGGGCGCCGAAGTAGTGGGCATGATTCACAGCCTATTAGGCGATGAAAAATTTAGGCAGGGCAGTGATCTGTATTTCTCCCGCCACGATGGCCAAGCGGTGACTATTGAAGAATTTGTCGGCGCTATGGAAGAGGTGAGTGGCCTCGATCTACAGCAATTTCGTCGTTGGTATAAGCAATCCGGAACCCCAGTTGTCGATGTAACCAGCAACTATGATCCAAAGGCTAAAACCTACAGCTTAACCTTTGAGCAAAGTTGCCCTGCGACGCCGGGTCAAAGCCAGAAAAAACCCTTCGTGATACCCATTAAATTTGGTTTGGTAGGCGTTGATGGACAGGATTTGCCGCTTAATACTCAGGGCGATCAGAGTATGGTTTTCTCGTTGTATGAAACCCGTCAAACCTTGGTATTCGAAAATATTCAACAGCCACCCGTGCCATCATTACTGCGTGGCTTTTCAGCGCCCATAAGACTCAATTATGACTATAGTAGTAACGAATTAGCCCATTTAATGGCTAATGATTCCGATGGCTTTAACCGTTGGGATGCAGGTCAGAAGTTAAGCCTTAAAGTGCTTAATCAGCTCATCGAGGATGCTATAGCTGAGCGCGAGCTAGTTATGGATCAGCAATTAATTACGGTACTCAGCGATGTGCTTAGTAACCAGAGTTTAGACCCCGCCATGGTTAATCTGATGCTGCAATTACCCAGTGAGGCACAGCTTCACGAGCAAGCAGAAATAATTCAGGTGCAAGCCATTCATAGGGCCAGAGAATTTGCTCGACAATCTATAGCAAGCGCATTACAGGCACAGCTAGTGAGTACTCATCAGCGCCTAACTGAAACCCAAGCCTATGCGCCTCAGGCAGAGCAAATAGGTCGACGAGCCCTGCGCAACTGTTCGCTGGGGTATTTGATGAATATCGAAGGGGTGGGTTCAGAACTGGCTTGGCAGCAGTTTAATGATGCCAGTAATATGACCGATAAGGCCGCCGCACTCAGCGCCCTAGTTAACTGTGAAACAGCACAGGATTATGCCGCTAAAGCCCTTAAAATATTTGAGCAAGACTATGTCGATGAAACCCTCGCCATGAATCTATGGTTGCAGGTTCAGGCCACCTGCAAGTTAACCAACGGTTTGAATAGAGTGAAAGCTCTGATGGAACATTCAGCGTTTAATATCAATAACCCCAATAAAGCCAGAAGCCTATTGGGTGCCTTTTGTAGCGCCAACCCCATTAACTTCCACAGCAAAGATGGCTCAGGCTATGGTTTTTTACAGCAGCAGATTATTGCCCTTAACGCGCTTAATCCTCAGGTTGCCGCGCGTTTAGTAACGCCGCTAACCCGATGGAAGAAATTACCTGAACCCAATCGCCAACTCATGCGCGATGCCTTACAGCAAATCGCCAACCACAAGGGATTGGTTAAGGATGTTCAGGAGATAGTGACTAAGTCGCTTTAAACCACAAGCTCGCAAGAAATTAGCCGCTTTATTCAGGATAGAGCGGCTTTAATTCTTTTCGGACTTTATGGCTTGTGGTTTTGATGGAAACAAACTGCTTAAGTGCTTTAATAATAGATTTACTGTCCACCTCAAAGTCTGTGCCACTGTCCGCCTTAAATAGGCTCTGATCCAACTGGCTAAACTGCTGTTTCAATTCTGAATTCTCCATTAAATCGGCTAACTGATTTAAAGAGCGGGGTGGCTGTTGCGGGAATACCTCAGCACCCCAGTGTAAAAGGCTATCGCGCATCTCGGCCAGCTGATTATTTGCCGCTAGCTGTTCAATCTTTTTAAGCTGTTGTTTAGCGGTTATTACAGACTTAGGCGTCTTAGGGACTGTTACAGATACCGGTGTTTTACGCCAATAAAAAAGTCCCACTAAAAGAGCGATTAACAACGCATTTAAGCCCAGTGACCAGCGAGTAATAGTTGCTATCTCACCATTATTATTGCTATCTGAACTCATCACTATGGATGAGTTGATGGTGGGCGGTTGGTCGCTAATCTGATTAACCTTATTACCAGCAACCACATTAAAGGTTTTTGAGGGTAGGCGACTGGTTTGCATACGGTTATTTACTGTATCCCACCATTCAATTTCAATAGCAGGAATACTGATTTGTCCTGCTTTATTGGGAACTATAGCTAGGCTCTCAGTGCGAACACCCAGCATGCCGCGATTGGTTTGTTTGTCTTCCAGTGAAGGCTGATCAGGGTAAAGCTTGAGTTGGCTATTTTCTAAGCTAGGTAAGGGCTGTATTTGCGCCGCCGTCAATCCTAGTGCACTGATGTTAATGGTTCGGGTGATGGGTTCACCCGCAGTTAATGTACCTGAGTTATCACTCCATGATTGCTCTAACCTAACTTGGCTACTTGGCATCCACTGGCTAGCACTAAGATGCGCGGGTATGGGTGCGATATTTACTGTTTTTTCTTCCGTCAGCCTGATCACGCGATTACCCCGTGAGAAAAATCCACCTAATCCAGAGTTACTGGTTTCAATGGCAGTAAATCGTTGACTAGGAATTTGTAGCTTGCCAACCGATTGGCCAAATAGGGCAAATTTAATTTCAATAATCGAGTAATTCTTATCATTGATCCTCTTGTTAAAACGCTCTTCAGAAATTTGCTGAATAATTGCATCGGGGATTTCAAATTCAGAGATGGATATATCCTGTAGTGGCACCGAATAATGTAACCGATGAGTAAGGATCACCTGTTCTTGAATAAAGGCCATGTCTTTATCCACAGTGGTTTCAATAAAAACCGGCTGGCCGCTGGAAGTGCTCGCACTGGTATTAGCAGGTCGCACATTGATGCCAATCGCCTGACTGCGGCTACCCATAAAGTTTAATGACGGTATTGTCAGCTTTCCCTGTCGTTTAGGGATTAATAAAATTTTCCAGTCAGTATAGGAGGTTGATTCGCCATTGACCCAAGAATACTGCTGTTGGCGGCTATTGGAGGCCATAGAGAAGTCTCTCTCGATAGCACTAAAGTCAGGATCCCCGGAGGGGGCTTTCCCCGAGTAACGGACTGTGAGCTGTAGGGTTTCATTGGTTTCTATTTGGGTGCGATCCACAGTCGAGCTTAGCGAAGCCCAGCTGGGAATTGCCACTAATAGCAATAAAATTAATGTGGTGTTTTTAAATACTCTATTCATCTACCAACGCTCTTGCTGATTAGGTGGTGGTGGGTTTCGCTGTTCTGATGCTCGTTGCTGGGATTGATAACGAAATTTTTGTTTTAATAAGCCACCTGGATCATCCGGGACTCTGCGCAGCCACTGTTGTAGCTCCATCTGTTGCTGTTCCTTAAGAGAGTCCTCTTCAGATTTCTGCTTAGACTGCT
>JABBBH010000057.1:0-8343 GCA_018607525.1 SAR92 clade bacterium | reverse complement strand
CACTTTGGTTTTCTTCACCAGTATTTTGCTGCTGTTCACTCTCGGATTGTTGTTGGTCCTCAGATTGCTGCTGTGACTGACCCTGCTGTTGATCTTGATCCTGTGGGTCGCCACTTTGATCTTGATTCTGCTGTTGCTGTTTAAGCTGCTCTACAAGCTGTCGGTTGGCAATGGCATCATCCATATCGGGCTTTATAGTCAGGGCTTGATCATAGGCTTTAATAGCGCCATCAAGGTCGCCAGATCGAGCTAAAGCATTACCTAGATTATAACTGTCATCAGCACTTTTCCCCTGACTATACTGCTCCACAGCGGTTTTATAATCTTGGTTTTTATAGGCAGCACTGGCTTGCCACTGAGGGTTCTCAAATAGACCCTGTGCCGCCTCAGCATCACCCTGCTGTAATGCTTTATAACCTTGCTGATCATCCGTAAGCCATAGATCCTGCCAGATAGAGGCCTCGGTTGGCGGCGCATTTAATAGGGTAGGGGCTAAAATAATCACAAACACCACCCCTTTGCGAAAGCTCGCTAATAACAGCGGCAGTATGAGTAAAATCAGCCAATAGCCATAATCTTCCCAAACATCAAAGGTTTGATCACGGACCTCTGTGGTTGTTGGGAAATCACTGGCCACCGCCTGCAATAAATGGTTGATATCTGAATCGTCATTGGACATTGAAACGAACTTGCCTCCACCCAAATCAGCCAGCTGTCTTAGTGCGCTTCTATCTAATTTGGGTAACAAAATACTGCCATTTTTGTCTTTCACAAAACCCCCATTGCCCATAGGGATTGGCGCGCCTTCAGAGGTACCTATACCCAATATATGCAAGCGTATATTGCGACTTTTTAGCTGTGAGGAAATATCGCCAAAGGCCGCTCTACTCACGCCATCGGTTATCAGTAAAATGTCTGCTTGCTGATAACCTGCATTTTTAATGAGATCCATAGCGGCATCAATGCCATCCTCAGTGTTACTGCCATAAACGGGTAATAATCCAGGATGTAAAGTGGGAATAAGGCTAATAATCGTATTGCCATCTTCTGTTAGTGGAGAAACAGTAAATGCCTCGCCGCCATAGACCACTAGCCCTGTAAAGCCCTGTTGGCGCGCCTTAAGAATATCAATCATCTTATATCTGGCTTTAATCAGGCGACTGGGTGTTACATCCTCAGCTAACATTGAGGGGGATAAATCAAGCATTAACACAAGTGCGGCATCTTCTTTATGCACGGGTTGCGGTAATTGATGCCAACTGGGTCCGGCCAGTGCCAAGCAAAACAGTAACCAACAGCCAGCGGCACCCATCATAAAACCTCGAGTTAGACGGTTTTCACCCTGAGCATCTGATTGCATTAAAAAGGGTAATAATTCAGGGCTGATCACTTTGCTCCAGTTGCCTGCCTGATGAGCAAGTTTATTGATCATCAGCAAGCAAAGTGCGGCAGGGATAATCCCCAGCAACCATAGAGGACGAATAAAGTGGAAATCACTAATTAACTGCTCAATCATCAGTATTCCCTCGTCTACGAGCTATAGCGATCAACAGTGTCGCGACAAAAGCTAGGCCCAATGGCCAATGAAAAAGCGACATAACCGGACGAATCATTTCCGCTTCCTGATCCACAGGTTCCAGTCGATTAAGTTCTTTATAAATGGCTGTTAATTCTTGTGGGTTTCGCGCTCTAAAAAATTGACCACCGGTGGTGGTTGCAATGGTCGCAAGTGTCTTTTCATCGAAGCCACTGCCACCACGAGCACCCACGCCAATGGTATAAATTTTCACGCCAGCACGATTAGCCAGCTGAGCCGCCTTTAAAGGGTCAAGTGCTCCCGCATTATTGGCTCCATCGGTGAGTAAAATAAGTACCCGATGATTTTCGGGCCTATCCTGTAAACGTTTTACCGCCAGACCAATGGCATCGCCAATAGCGGTGCCATTACTACCGGCAAAACCCAATTGCGCCTCATACAACAATGTCTTTAGGGTTTTTCTATCAAAGGTGAGAGGCGTTTGCAGGTAGGCTTGCTCACCAAATAGCACCAGACCAAGGCGATCCCCCTCACGTTTCTCGACAAAATCTCCGACCACGGCTTTAACCGCCATAAGACGATTCATTGTTTGGCCACCTATGCGCATATCTCGCTGACGCATACTGGGGGATATGTCCACGGCCAGTAATAAATCTCTGCCATTAGTCGGCAAAGCCACAGGGTCACCCACCCAAATGGGTCTAGAAAGTGCAAGCAGAACACAAAGCCAGCACAGCCAGAGTAAGAGTTTTAATAGCTGCTGAATCCAGCGTGAGCCAGTTGCTTGAGATGACTGGGTCTTAGCGATTGCAAGCAGGCTAGGTGCGCGTATGGCACTCAGCCTAAGCTGTATAGGTTTTCGCCAATACCTATAGAGAATCGGAAGAGGTAATAGCACAAATACCCATGGCCATAACAGACTAAGCATGAGCAGTATCCCCGAGATTTTTAGCTAGAGGATGACGCTTAATCCACTGGGTGCCAGAGGCTACTAGCTGATCAACCAGTTCAACCGAAACCTCAGAGTCTTTAGCATAAAACAACCTTTGCCAATCAGTAGGTAGCTGGTCAAAGCCGGCTTTTGGGGTGGTTTGGTTTAAAAAAGCAATAAACTCAGCCTGATTAAGGCTACTTAAATGAAACTCTGGATAGGCACTAACCGCCACGCGTTTAAGTAAAACCAATAAAGCAGTGATTCGCTGATGCTGACAGTTGTTAGGTAGTTGCTTAACTTTAATCAAAGCCTGACGACGATAAGTAAAAGCATGATGACGTTGCCAGAAAAAATGCACCGTAAAAGCCAAGCCAGCAACCAACAGAGCACCTAATGCCCACCATCCTGGCGCCAATGGCCACCAAGAAACCGCCTCGGGTAAATGAATGTCTCTCAATTGTGCAAGCGGATCGCTGGGGTTCACAGTAGAGTCCTAACTAGGTTCTTTTTGGGTTGAGTCGACGCTTGCCATAGGCCTTTGCCAGTATGCGCATTGCCGGTTTTGCGGTATCAAAGGTAAGCAGACCTGCATGCAGCTGCTCACTGAGTTTGCGCAAATAGTCTTCACGTTGAGCAAATTTAGCAGCAAAATTATCACATAAATTTTGATCGCCAGTATCAAGCAAGGCCTGTTTTTCACCATTACTAACGGCATACAGCGCAGGCTCTGGAAGCTGTCGCTCGAGGTTGTCATGCACCTGACAAAAATTCACATTGCAATGTTTGGCCAAGGCGAATAAGTGGGGTTCACACTGGGTGCTTAGATCGTAGAAGTCACTGATGATAAATACAGTGCTCCCAGGAAGGACAACCCGTCTCGATTCTTCAAGCACCGTGGCCAAGTCATACTGATCCTGTTGGGCTGTAAGCAGAGCCTCGCTATATTTTTGCAAACCATGAATTAGTTGTAATGCATTGTGATGACTACGCTTAGGTTTAATTTCTAACTGCTGTTGTGCGCCAAAAATAAGCCCGCCAATCCGATCGTTAATACCCAGCCCAGCCCAAGCAAGAGCTGCGGCGATTTCACAGGCAACCACCGATTTTAATCGTTGGCTACCAAAAAACATCGGGCTACGAAGATCAGTGATAATTAAAATGGGTCGTTCGCGCTCTTCAATAAACACTTTGGTATGAGGGGTCTGTGTGCGGGCAGTGACTCGCCAATCAATACTGCGAACATCATCGCCCGGTTGATAGAGTCTAACCTGATCAAAATCCATACCTCGACCACGAAACTGCGATCTATGGCCACCGGCAAGCACCTGTCTGGCTTGCATTTTCGGAAAGCCAGAGAGCTCTCTTGCCGCATAGCGCAACTGAATCAGTTGGTGGCTATGGGCAATGGCCGGATTTAGATTTTCATCCTTAAAGTCTTGCATGGGTTAAGCGGATGGAACGGCGGCTAATAAGCTATCGATAACCTGATTGGCGCTAATGCCAGCAGCTTCGGCTTCGAAGCTAAGTATAAGTCGATGGCGAAGCACATCATGAGCTACAGCACGAATATCATCTGGGGTAACAAAGTCACGACCATCAAGCCATGCCACTGCTCGACTACAACGATCTAAGGCGATGGTTGCTCTGGGGCTTGCCCCATAGTCCAGCCAGCTGGCTAGCTCTTCTCCGTAACTTTGAGTGTTTCGGGTGGCGAGAATAATTTGTACTAGATACTCTTCAACTGCTTCATCCATGTGCACCGCTAATACCTGTTGGCGAGCCTGCATAATGGTTGCTTGGGGAACCGGTTCGAAATCACTAGACTGGTTGCCAGTAGCCTCAGCGCGCGATAGCTGCAGTATAGTTTTTTCACTGGCTGGAGTAGGGTAATCAACCATTACATGCATCAAGAAACGGTCCATCTGTGCCTCGGGCAACGGATAGGTACCCTCTTGCTCTATGGGGTTCTGAGTCGCCATAACTAAAAATAGATCGGGAAGTGGGTAACTCTTCTTGCCCACCGAAACCTGTCTTTCTGCCATGGCTTCTAAAAGGGCAGACTGAACCTTGGCTGGAGCGCGATTAATCTCATCGGCCAACACTAAGTTGTGAAACAAAGGTCCCGCTTGAAACTCAAATACACCCTGTTCAGGACGATAAATGTCACTACCAGTAATATCAGAGGGCAGTAAATCAGGGGTAAACTGAACACGATGGAAGTCAGCATCTATTCCTTCGGATGCAGTTTTAATCGCCTTGGTTTTGGCAAGGCCTGGTGCGCCCTCAACTAAAAGGTGGCCGTCAGCCAAGATGGCGGTAATTAATCGCTCAATAAGCTGTTCTTGGCCTACAATTCGGCTGTTAAGCCAAGTTTTAAGGCTATCTATGATCTGATGCAAGTTGAACCTCTATACAAATTTCTATGGTTAAAAATAATGGGTGATTTTAGTAAGTCTCGATAAAAGACTCAATCGTAACTGCTAAAAAATTAATAATTTTTTAGCAGTTACACATCAAATTATAGATAAAAAATCTATTTAAAGATTGCCAACCTTTTGTTGCATAGTTGCCTGGCTAAAACCATCCCAGTAATCTACTCGGCCCTGGCGCCAGCCAGTACACCACTGAAAGCCAAGGTTAGATTCGGTTGCATAGGGGCAGGATGAAATTGATCGTTCTTTAATGGCTGCTTGATAGCCACGAAGAAATGCACGATGAGTAAGATCTTTTTTGTGTTTTTTCATTGAAATCTCCAGTCTTTTGTCAGCGTAAGGACAGTCGAAAATCAAATCATAGGGCAGATTTTCAACAATCAGGGGGCAAAGAGATATAGAATGGCGGCCTGATAAAAGATTGGCAGGTCGGAGTATCTAAAAAAGCTCCCTTGTCACAGTCTTTGACAATATTTTTATTATTAAGTTCGACAATTTTTTAGGATGTGAGCAATTTGTCTTTAACAAAAGAAAATCTAGACTGGTTAGCAACCTGTCCCAAAGGAATGGAGCAGCTTTTATCTGATGAGCTACTGGCGCTTGGGGCGACAGAGGTAAAGCAGACGGTAGCTGCTGTGCATTTCCAAGGAGAGCTAAAGATAGCCTATAAAGCCTGTCTTTGGTCCCGCATAGCCAATCGCGTACTGATGCCATTGGTGAGCTTTAGGCTGGATACAGTTGAAGATCTGTATGAAAACGCTGTTGAGATACCCTGGGAAGATCACCTGTTAGCACAAAACAGCATAGCCATTGACTTTATTGGCACATCTAAACTTATTGACAATAGTATGTACGGCGCACAGCTGTTAAAAGATGCTATTGTCGATCGCATTCGACGCATAGAAGGCGGACGCCCCAGTGTTGATGCTAAGTCCCCAGATATTCGTATTCAGGCCCGTCTTCACAAAGGTCAGGTTGCAGTATCCCTTGATATCTCTGGTGAAAGCCTACATAGACGTGGTTATCGAACCGGTCAGGGTAGTGCGCCCTTAAAAGAGAATCTCGCCTGTGCCATATTGTTGCGATCGGGTTGGCCTGCTATTGCAAAACAGGGCGGTGCACTTATCGACCCCATGTGTGGTAGTGGCACGATTTTAATTGAGGCTGCGCTGATGGCGGCTGATATTGCTCCGGCATTAAATCGGGAAACCTTTGGGTTTACTCATTGGCTGAAACATGATGAGCCTCTTTGGGAAACCGTATTGGCCGATGCCGAGCAGAGAAAAACCCAAGGCTTGGAGAATTTTGATTTAGATATTCGAGGCTATGACGGTAACAGTCGAGTGTTAGATGTGACTGTAGCCAATATCGAAAATGCTGGTCTCGATGAGCATATTCGTATTGCACACAAGCCCCTCGATCAGTTTGGTAAGGCAACCGCCGAAACCGGTTTACTGGTAACTAATCCACCCTATGGCGCACGTATGGGTGAGGTAGAGCAGTTAATCCCGCTTTATGAAAAGCTAGGCGTGGTGTTGCAAAAGAACTTTACTGAATGGCGAGCGGCCATTTATACCGGTAATCTGGATCTGGCGCGCGAGCTAGATTTGTCGCCCAGTAAACAATACAGCCTGTTCAATGGATCCATTGCCTGTAAGGTCTTGGTTTTTGACAATATGCAGTCAAAGTCGGAGCAAATTGCCGAGCGTCTGAGTAAACCTGCGCCGGTTCAACCTCTTTCCGAAGAGGCAAAGATGTTATTTAACCGCCTGCAAAAGAATCAAAGGCGCTTAAAAGGCTGGTTAAAGAAGTCGGCTATTAGCTGTTATCGTCTATATGATGCGGATATTCCTGAATACTCGGCGGCGATTGATATCTACGAAAAATTTATCTATGTCCAAGAATATGCGGCACCCAGTACGATTGAAGAGCGCGTTGCTAAGCAACGATTTGAAACCATTAAGCGTGCGGTCAAAGAATTTTCTGGTAATGAATATAAAAAAGTTTATTACAAAGAGCGTCGCCGTCAAAAAGGCGATTCTCAGTATCAGCGCCTGAATGAAGAAACCTCTGAAAGTATAGTGGTCAATGAGGGTAGGGCGCGCTTCGAGGTAAACCTCAGCGACTACCTAGATACGGGTTTATTCCTTGATCACCGTCCAGTGCGGGCTCTGTTGGCTGAAATGACCGCAGGCAAGACATTGCTTAACCTCTTTTGCTACACCGCGTCTGCGACGGTTCAGGCGGCCTTAGCTGGTGCTAAAAGCTCGCTGAGTGTGGATATGTCGAATACCTACTTAGATTGGGCTCAGCGTAACTTTGAGCTAAACAGCCTAAGTTCCTCTAAGCATCAGTTATTGCGTGCGGACTGTCTTAAGTGGCTTGAAGAAGACTCACAAACCTTTGACATGATCTTTTTAGATCCGCCGACATTCTCTAATTCCAAGAAAATGGAGTCTGTGTTGGATGTTCAGCGCGATCACCCTGAGCTAATTCGTCAGGCTATGGCCAAGTTAAACCCAGAGGGTACTCTGGTATTCTCTAATAACTTCCGTAAGTTTAAATTGGATGAGCTAACCTCACGCCAATTTAACTGTGAAAATATTACCCAGCAAACTCTGGATACTGATTTTGAGCGCAACCCACGTATTCATAATGTGTGGTTAATTACTAAGCGAAGCTCATTTGGCTAGGCTAAATGGTAGGTATAAATGGATAAGAAAATTACCCTAATTAGTGGCCCTAATTGTCATCTTTGTGATCAAGCAAAAGAGATGCTTTACCCGCTATTAGAGGCTAATAATATCCAGTTAAAAGAGCTTGATGTGAAGGATGATGTTGCACTTTTCGAGCAGTATGGTCTGCGTATTCCAGTGGTAGTTTTTGCCGATGGCAGTGAAAAAGGTTGGCCTTTTACCGCAGCTCAAATCTCTAGAATGGTTAATTAAAGACTATCTTTATCAATAACTTAAAATAATTACCTATAAATTACTTTAAAAATTTACCCAGATAAGAATCCAGCGCATTAGCAAAATCCATTCTATCTCTTTGGTTTAATGGCGGCGGTCCACCCCCCACCTCAACACCACTGGATCGCATGGAATCCATAAAGTCCCGCATATTTAGTCGAGCACGAATATTAGAGGCAGTATAAAGTTCGCCGCGAGGGTTAAGTGCCTTACCCTGTTTTTCGATAACTTCTGCCGCTAGCGGTATGTCGGCAGTGATCACTAAATCGTCTTTTTCTACTAAGCTCACAATATGATCATCGGCCACATCAAAACCCGAGCTCACGCAAATTGAACGCACTGAAGGAATTCTTGGCGTGTTTAATGGCTGATTGGCAACTAGGATGACTTCGATGCCCGTTCGCTGTGAAACACGGTACAGAATATCTTTTATAACGACGGGACAGGCGTCGGCATCAACATAAATTTTCA
>JABBBH010000053.1:28389-31799 GCA_018607525.1 SAR92 clade bacterium | reverse complement strand
ACCCCCGACCAAGTGGTTCGAAGCCACCTACTCTATCCAGCTGAGCTACGGGTGCTGGAAGTTGTTTTAAGTGTAACTTAAATTAGCGCTCGAGGTATTTGATTTTGCCTTCGACACCGTCCCATTCTGCGGCATCAGCTGCAGGGGCTTTTTGCTCAGAGATATTGGGCCATACATCGGCTAGTTCTGCATTGATCTCTAAGAAGGGTTCTTGACCTGCAGGTATTTCATCTTCGGCATAAATGGCTTCTGCGGGGCATTCTGGCTCGCAGAGTGCGCAGTCAATGCATTCGTCTGGGTGAATAACGAGGAAGTTAGGGCCTTCGTAAAAACAGTCTACGGGGCAAACTTCTACGCAATCCGTGTATTTGCATTTAATGCAATTCTCACCAACGATAAAGGTCATGTTGTCAAATCTCTTGAAATAGCGGTCAATTTGGGCGCGGCATTATAGCAGGAAGTAGGCGTCTGTGAACTCATACTTGGATAAAAATTTTTGGCTACTATGCCGTTTTAAGTCAATTGCTACGGTTACTGAGGTGCTTTAGTTTATAAATGACATCTAATGCATCCCGCGGCGAAAGCTCATCGGGTTCAATATCGTCCATCATTTGCTCTAATTCTGAGGGGTCATTAATGGCGAATAAATCAGTTTGTGGGGTGCTGTTTTTAGTCACTAATTTTGCTGACTGCACTTCCTCTTGATTGAGGCTTTTCGATTCTAGGCGTTGAAGTTCTATCTTGGCTAACTTAACTACCTCTTTGGGTATGCCGGCTAGCTTGGCAACCTGAAGGCCATAACTTTGACTGGCTGGGCCCTCTTGAACAGAATGTAAAAAGACCAGATTGTCTTTGTGCTCGGTGGCATCTAAATGAACATTCACTGTGCCGCTGACTGATTCTGGAAGCTCAGTAAGCTCAAAATAATGGGTGGCAAACAGAGTAAATGCTTTAACTTTTTCTGCGAGATGATAGGCGCAGGCCCAAGCCAATGAAAGGCCATCAAAGGTACTGGTTCCCCGCCCGATTTCATCCATTAGTACTAGGCTGTTCTCGCTGGCATTGTGCAAAATATTGGCAGTTTCCATCATTTCCACCATAAAGGTAGAGCGGCCGCCTGCTAAGTCATCAGAAGAGCCAATACGAGTAAATATACGATCAACTAGTCCAATTTTGGCGCTAGTGGCAGGAACAAAACTACCAATTTGAGCTAGCAATACAATTAATGCAGCTTGGCGCATATAGGTAGATTTACCGCCCATGTTAGGGCCGGTAATAATTAGCATTTTGCGCTCAGGATTCATCTGTAAATCATTGGCCACAAAGGGCTCGCTTGAAACCTTTTCAACTACTGGGTGGCGACCGCCTTTGATGCTGATCCCTGCTTGCTCCGTGAGCTCCGGTTGGCAGAAATTGAGACTATGGGCACGCTCAGCTAGTGTAGCCAGTAAATCAATTTCAGAAATAGCCGCAGCGCAATTTTGTAAAACTTGTAAATCTTGATTGAGTATTTCTATAAGCTCAACATAGAGTTGTTTTTCTCTGCCAAGGGCGCGGCTTTTTGCGCTAAGGGCCTTATCTTCAAATTCTTTTAGCTCTGGGGTTATAAAGCGTTCAGCATTTTTTAAGGTTTGGCGGCGAATATATTCTGCAGGCGCGCGATCGCTCTGACCTCGTGAGATTTCGATAAAGTAGCCATGAACTCGATTGTATCCCACCTTAAGATTGGCAATACCAGTGGCTTCTTTTTCACGCTCTTCCATAGCCAACAAAAATTCACCGGCATTGGTGTTTAATGCCCGCAATTCATCGAGCTCTGCGTCATAGCCGTCGGCAATAACGCCACCCTCGCGGATTACCATTGGTGGGTTATCCATAATGGCTTTATCTAACAACTCAACTAAATGGGGCAGGGGTTTAGCCTGTTCCAGTAGATCGTTTAGGTGAGCATGTTTAACATCGCGCATCACTGATTTAATTTCAGGTAGAACCGCAATCGATGAAAGTAATCGAGTGAGGTCTCTAGGGCGCGCAGAATGCAAGGCAACTCGGGTCAGTATGCGCTCCATGTCGCCCACCTGTTTTAGATGGCCATTTAAAGATTCATAGAGGTAGTTAGACTGTAATTCGGCAATGCTCTGTTGTCGAGACTGCAGTTCGGTTAACTGTCTGAGGGGGCGATTAAGCCAGCGCCGTAACAGACGGCTCGCCATGCTAGTAGCGGTATTGTTAAGTACATCAAATAAGGTGTTTTCATGGCCGCCATTAAGATTGGTATCTAACTCAAGGTTGCGTCGACTCGCCGCATCTAAGGCCACACCATCCTCACGGTTTTCTACGCTAATACTATGGATATGCGGTAGATTACCTCGCTGGGTATCCTTGGCATATTGCAATAAACAGCCCGCCGCACAAATGGCAATTGGCAGATGGCTACAACCAAAGGCGCTTAAATCTTGAGTGCCTAACTGTTGGTTTAATAATCGGTTTGCCGAATCTAAATCAAATAGCCAGGGAGGTTGAGTGCGCTTGCCAACCCAGTTTTCTAGCCAATCTATGTTAGGGAAATCTTCTGAAATTAAAATCTCAACCGGATTAAGTCGTTGTAATTCACTGTGCAGCTCTTCCATCTGATGGGCTTCAAGCAGCTGAAAGCGACCGCTACTCATATCGAGGGTAGCGATACCAAATTGATTATTTGAGCAATGAATAGCCGCGAGTAAATTATCGGAACGATCGTCGAGCAGAGCTTCATCGCTCAGTGTACCCGGAGTTAATACTCTAACTACCGCGCGCTCAACCGGCCCTTTGCTGGTGGCTGGGTCGCCAATTTGTTCACAGATAGCCACCGATACACCCTGTTTTACCAGTTTGGCTAAGTAGCCTTCAGCGGCATGAAAGGGCACGCCACACATGGGTATAGGATTGCCGTTGGCTTTGCCACGAGCGGTGAGTGTAACGTCAAGTAGCTGGCTAGCTTTTTTAGCATCATCAAAAAATAGTTCATAAAAGTCACCCATACGATAAAACATCAGATCATTGGGATGCTCAGCTTTAAGGCTGAGGTATTGCTTCATCATTGGCGTATGGTTGTCGTTTGCGGCTTGAGTGCTCATGGGTAAACTTATATCTACTTTTTTGATGAAAACGTTATTAATATTTTACTGTACCAAGTTTAGTACAGACTATAGGGAAAAGACTATCCAAAATATTGAAAAGCTTCCTTAGCTGACAATTTATTAGTATTTAATTAATTAATAGCGGCTTAGACACAGGCTAAAAGGTTTAGGTACACTAGGATTCTTTGAGAGGAGTTATATTTTGTCTGATCTATCTAATTCGCAAACCTTAACTACTATTGCTCAGCAATTGGGTGAGATACTCTGTAAAAAAAATGCCAAATTAACCAC
>JABBBH010000053.1:0-28289 GCA_018607525.1 SAR92 clade bacterium | reverse complement strand
CTATTGCTCAGCAATTGGGTGAGATACTCTGTAAAAAAAATGCCAAATTAACCACGGCGGAGTCCTGTACGGGGGGCGGAATCTCTGAGGCTATTACCTCTGTTTCAGGGAGTTCTCAGTGGTTTGAGTTCGGATTTGTTACCTATGCAAATTCTGCAAAGCAAAAATTACTTGGGGTATCAAAAGAAACACTAGATAAGCAAGGTGCGGTCAGTGAGCAGGTGGTTATGGAAATGGCTCAGGGGGCTCTTCTGCAGTCTGAAGCTGACTATGCCATTGCGGTTAGTGGTGTTGCCGGTCCTGATGGCGGGACTGAGGACAAGCCTGTAGGCACTGTCTGGGTCTGCTGGCATACGCCTACAGAATCATGGGCACAAAAATTAATGCTGTCGGGTGATCGGCAGGCGGTCAGAACAGCGGCAGTAAAAAAATCTTTACAACAACTATTGCAACATCTAATTTGATGATATACTGTACACACATACAGTAAACGTTGGTTGGCAAAAAACCGTACCAATTTCGAAATTAGTATTAGAGGAATCAATAATGGAAGCCAATAAAGAAAAAGCACTTGAAGCGGCTCTTGGTCAAATTGAAAAACAATTTGGTAAAGGAACCGTCATGCGTATGGGTGAAGACAAGCGTGAGGCGATGCCCTCTATCTCTACAGGCTCACTCGGATTAGATATTGCCTTGGGTATTGGCGGACTTCCAAAGGGTCGAATAGTTGAAATCTATGGTCCAGAATCATCGGGTAAAACAACCCTGACTCTGCAGGTAATTGCAGAGGCACAAAAAGCTGGCGGTACCTGTGCTTTTATCGATGCTGAGCATGCATTAGATCCGGTATACGCCGAAAAACTCGGGGTTGAAGTTAACGACCTGATTGTTTCTCAGCCAGATACGGGTGAGCAAGCGTTGGAAGTTACAGATATGTTAGTAAGATCAGGCGCCTGTGATGTGTTGGTGGTTGATTCGGTAGCTGCATTGACGCCACGCGCTGAAATTGAAGGTGAAATGGGTGATCACCATGTGGGCTTGCAAGCACGTCTTATGTCGCAAGCACTCAGAAAGCTAACCAGTAATATCAAAACAGCCAACTGCTTGGTTATCTTTATTAACCAAATCAGAATGAAGATTGGTGTAATGTTTGGTAATCCTGAAACAACCACAGGCGGAAATGCCCTAAAGTTTTACTCTTCTGTACGCTTGGATATTCGCCGTATTGGTGCGGTGAAAGAGGGTGAAGAAGTTGTGGGTAACGAGACCCGTGTTAAGGTGGTTAAAAACAAAGTATCTCCACCCTTTAAGAAGGCAGAATTTCAAATTCTTTATGGTCGAGGCATTAACCGCTACGGCGAGCTAGTGGACCTGGGTGTAAAGAATGGCCTAATCGATAAGTCTGGTGCTTGGTATGCTTACAAAGGCAATAAAATAGGTCAGGGTAAGGCTAATGTGGGTATATACCTCACCGAAAACCCTGACATTGCTACTGAAATTGAGTCACAGATACGTGAAATAGAGTTGAGTCACCTAAAGCCGACTAAAGATCAGCCTCAAGAAGCCTAGATTTAATAGACTGTGGGTAGATAGACTATCCACAGTCTAATTAATCGGATGCTAGCCAAAGGGTGCATGAGAGCAACCTATGACGGAACAGCAACTAAACGAAATAACACCGAGTAAAATCCGCATTGCCGCAATGGGAATGTTAGCGGGTCGTGAATATCTTCAGAGCCAATTAGCCGAAAAATTAGCAAAGAAATTTGATAAATCATCTTTTATCCCAGAGGTACTTGAGCGCCTAGTTGAAGAGAACCTTCAATCTGATCAACGATTTATTGAAGCTTTTATTCGCTCACGAATTTCACGAGGCCAAGGTGAAACGCGAATTCGTCTTGAGCTGAAGCAACGAGGCGCCAATCTTGATTTAGTCAGCAAGCTGTTAGCAGAGGAAGAGGTTGATTGGTATGAATTAGCCCTTCGAACAGCCACCAATAAATTTGGACAGTCCCAGCCTGCAGATGCCAAAGAAAAAGCCAAGAGAATGCGATTTTTGCAATATCGTGGCTATAATTTTGATCAAATAAATTATGCTCTAAAGCAGTAATCCATTTATTGATTAGCTATGCCTTTATTCCAATTTAAGCTAATCTAAAGCTTACTTATTTTAGTCAAGCAGGGCGGCGATGAATTCCATAGGCAATCTCTTAAAGCGCATCAGTTTTATTGTACCCATTACATTTTTTTATTCTCTGGATGCTTATGCAGTAACCTTCGAAGGTGAGTTTAAGCAGGGTGGTCTATTAATAGGGCAGGTGCAAGAGGGTCAGACCGTTATCTACCACGGAAAGACACTTAACCTCACAATAAATAATCAATTTTTATTAGGCTTGGGTCGTAATGCACCCACTACAACAAGTATTACCATTAATAGCCAAGATCAAGAACCTGAAACCATTACCCTTGAAATTACGCCGCGACAATACAACATCCAAAAAATTGAAGGTGTTCCAGCAAAAACAGTGACGCCGCCAACTTCAGATTTACAGCGAATCAAGCATGACGCATCCATGGTTAGAGAATCGAGAAAGCTAGTCAGTAATAAACAGGACTTTTTAAAGGGGTTTATTAAACCCGCTAATGGACCAGTTACTGGCGTCTACGGCAGTCAGCGATTCTATAATGGCGTACCTAAAAGCCCCCATTATGGTATTGATTATGCGGCTCCTATTGGGACTCCAGTTATAGCGCCAGCAGATGGTGTGGTTACCTTTGCGCACAATGATCTTTTCTATTCTGGCGGTACATTAATTATCGATCATGGTCATGGGTTGAGTTCCACCTTTCTTCATCTCAGTGAAATTCTAGTGAAACCGGATCAACAGGTTACCCTAGGAATGGAAATTGCCAAGATTGGAGCTACAGGTCGCGCCACCGGCCCGCACTTAGATTGGCGTATGAATTGGCTCGATCAAAGGATTGATCCTGATTTGGTTTTAAAGGTCTTACCCTCTCAGAGTAAGTAGTTGAAATCTATCTGTCATATGGGAATGGCAGTTTTATGTGATTTTGCGTAAACTAGCGATCGTTTTTTTGGGATTATTTTTGTGGATAAGAAATTACTCAGTATCTTGGTCTGTCCGGTAACAAAGGCACCGCTCGAATTTGATGCAACGACTAACGAATTAGTCTGTCGTGCCAGCGGGCTTGCCTATCCTATTCGTGACGGAATTCCAGTGATGTTAGAAGCACAGGCGAGACAGCTCGATGCGGACGAGAAACTCAAATAAAAACGCAGCTAGAGCCATCAGTCTCCCAGCTTAAAATAGAAAATAATTGGAAAGTAAAATGAGTGATAACAGCCTCTTTACCCAAATAATAAACAGGGAATTGCCAGCCGATATTTTGTATGAAGACGATCAGTGTATTGTCATCAACGATATATCACCGCAGGCGCCTGTTCATATGTTAGTTATCCCTCGACTGCCACTCCCTAAATTATCTGATGCCAAGCACAGTGATCGTTCATTGCTAGGACATCTAATGTGGGTCGCAGGTGAAGTTGCTAGAATGGCGGGTGTCAGCGAGGCCTTTAGGTTGGTTGTTAATAATGGTGAGGGTGCGGGACAAACAGTTCCTCATTTGCATTTACACATATTAGCCAATAAAAACTCAGAGCAAACATTTTCAGAGCAAAATCTTTAACCCTTATAATCTTTAGAATATTAAAGTTGAGCCATCGGAATTAAATATGAAAAGTGCCGAAATTAGAGATGCATTCCTAAACTATTTTGCTTCAAAGCAGCATAGCAAGGTTGATAGTAGTAGTCTGGTGCCAGGAAATGACCCGACCTTACTATTTACTAATGCCGGCATGGTGCAGTTTAAAGATGTATTTTTAGGTGCTGAAAAACGCGACTATGTGCGAGCTACATCTTCACAGCGCTGTGTAAGAGCGGGAGGCAAACATAATGATCTTGAAAATGTCGGTTATACCGCAAGGCATCATACTTTTTTTGAAATGTTAGGTAATTTTAGCTTTGGTGATTATTTCAAACAGGATGCCATCAAATTTGCTTGGGAATTTTTAACGGTAGAGCTAAAACTTCCCAAAGAGCGTCTATGGGTGACGGTTCATACCAGTGATGATGAAGCGGCTGATATTTGGGTTAATGAGATTGGTGTAGACCCAAATCGTCTATCAAGATTAGGTGAAGATAATTTTTGGCAAATGGGCGATACCGGACCCTGTGGGCCAAGCACCGAAATATTTTGGGATCATGGTGAGCATATAGCCGGTGGTCCTCCAGGTAGCGAAAATGACGATCTAGATCGTTACATTGAAATCTGGAATCTGGTATTTATGCAATACGAACGCGATAGTTCAGGTGAGATGACAGAACTACCCAAGCCCTCCATTGATACAGGTATGGGATTAGAGCGCGTAGCCGCAGTAATGCAGGGTGTGCATAATAATTATGATATCGATTTATTTCAGCACCTCATAAAAGCCGCTATCAAGATTACCCAATGTAAGGACCCAGAAAATGCCTCGCTTAAGGTACTGGCTGATCATATTCGCTCCTGTGCATTCTTAGTTTCAGATGGTGTTCAGCCATCAAACGAAGGTCGTGGCTATGTTCTGCGTCGGATTATTCGTCGCGCTCTAAGACATGGTCACAAGCTTGGCGCCAAAGGCGTATTTTTCCACAAATTAGTGACTCCATTAGCTGAAGTCATGGGTGAAGCCTATCCTGAGCTAACCCAAAAAGGCCAATTGATTACCAAGATCATTAAAGCAGAAGAAGAGCAGTTTGCTCGAACCCTAGATAAAGGCATGGGCGTTCTTGATGCCGCCTTAAGTGAATTAAAAGGCGATGTGCTTTCCGGTGAACTAATATTCTCACTTTATGACACCTATGGTTTCCCAACAGATTTAACCAATGATGTTGCCCGTGAGCGAGGCTATGCCCTTGATTTAGAAGGCTATGAGCTATGCATGAACAAGCAAAGAGAAAGAGCGCGTTCAGCTAGCCAGTTCGATATAGATTACAGCGACAGTATTCGCCTAGAAGGCAGTACTCAGTTTACAGGTTACGAAACTCTTGAAGATCAGGGAAAGATTATCGGTCTCTATGCAGATGGACAGCCTGTTGAATCGGCGTCAGAGGGAACAGAGGTTGTTGTCATTCTAGACAATACAGCTTTTTATGCAGAATCAGGTGGTCAGGTAGGTGACAGCGGTTACCTAATAACTGAAACCGCAAAAATAGAAATACTAGATTGTCGAAAATCTGCAGAACACAGTCTGCATATCGGGCGCGTTCTATCAGGTACTATTGAATCTGGATCCACCGTCACTTCACAGGTCGATAAAGGGCTACGTCAAGCCATTGCTTTAAATCACTCAGCGACACACCTTGCCCATGAAGCACTGCGGCAGGTGCTCGGTGAACATGTGGTTCAAAAAGGCTCTCTAGTAGACAGTGAAAAGTTACGTTTTGATTTCTCTCATACACAAGCAGTGAGTGCAGAAGAGCTTAGAAAAGTTGAGCAAATGGTTAATTCTGAGATTTTGCGCAATACAGAAATCACTACCCAGCTCATGTCTATGGATGATGCCAAAGAAGAAGGTGCCATGGCATTGTTTGGTGAAAAATATGATGACGAAGTTCGTGTGCTGAGTATGGGCGGCGACTTTTCCATCGAACTTTGTGGCGGAACTCACGCTCAGCGCACAGGTGATATTGGCCTCATTAAAATCACCTCAGAAAGCAGTGTAGCCTCAGGTGTTCGCCGAATTGAAGCAGTAACCGGAACCTCAGCGCTAGCCTATTGTGAACAATCACAGGATACGATAGAAGAAGTTGCTGCCATTGCCCGTGTTGCCAAAAATAAGGTCATCGAAAAAGTTCGGCAGGTGGTTGACGATAATCGTCGTCTACAAAAAGAACTGGATCAGCTAAAGCAAAAATTAGCCAATGCCTCAGGTTCGGACATTATGTCTGCAGCAGTGGAAGTGAAGGGTATAAAAGTACTTTCAACCCTTGTTGAAGGTGCGGATGCTAAGAGTTTAAAAACTATTGCCGATCAGGTGCGATCAAAAATTGATAAAGGTGTGTTCTTTTTGGTGGCTAAAGAGGGTGAAAAAGCCTCATTGGTAGCAGGTGTTACTAATAATCTTACCTCTTCACTCAAAGCGGGAGACCTTATGAAACTCGTGGCATCGCAACTTGGAGGCAAGGGTGGCGGTAGACCCGATATGGCAATGGGTGCGGCATCAGAGCTGGAGAATCTTCCTCAGGCACTTGAATCTGTAGCAGGCTGGGTTGAAGACAACCTCACAGAAAACTAAAAATTCCTTAACATTACTGGCAAATTACTGTTTAATTTGCGCCCTTCAAAGGTAGCGCGACACTATGAGTTTAATTGTTCACAAATATGGCGGCACATCAGTGGGTACGATAGAACGTATCCAAGCGGTGGCTGCTCGGGTAGCGGAATCTCACAAAGCAGGCGATCAGGTGGTTGTAGCTCTGTCTGCAATGAGCGGAGAAACCAATCGTTTGATTGGACTCGCCAAAGAAATTGATGATCAGCCCCCAGCAAGAGAAATGGATGTATTGGTTAGTACTGGCGAACAGGTAACCATTGCACTGCTTTGCATGGCGCTTAATAAAATAGGTGTTGCTGCTAAATCCTATACCGGTGGTCAGGTCAGAATTATGACCGATAGCGCCCATGGTAAAGCCAGAATTAAAGAAATTGATAGCCATAAGATGCATGCCGACCTAGATGCGGGTTCGGTTGTGGTTGTTGCCGGTTTTCAGGGTACTGATGAGCACGGAAATATCACCACGTTAGGTCGCGGCGGTTCCGATACCACAGCAGTAGCCTTGGCCGCAGCGCTTAAAGCAGACGAATGTCAGATATACACCGATGTAGATGGTGTTTACACCACAGACCCTCGTGTTGTCAGTGACGCGCGTCGACTCGAAAAGATTACATTCGAGGAAATGCTTGAAATGGCCAGTCAGGGATCAAAAGTTTTACAAATTCGTTCAGTCGAGTTTGCAGGAAAATACAAGGTACCCCTCCGAGTAAAGTCGAGCTTTGAAGAGGGTCCAGGCACATTAATTTCACTAGAGGAAGACGATCTAATGGAAAAAGCAGTTGTATCAGGCATCGCCTTCAATCGCGATGAAGCAAAACTAACAATACGTGGTATACCCGATCAGCCAGGTGTGGCGTACAAGGTATTGGGCGCTATTAGTGATGCAAATATTGAAATTGACGTTATTGTGCAAAATGTTGCTAAAGATAATTCTGCTACAATAACCTTTACAGTCCACCGTAATGACCTTGACGCTGCACACAAATTGCTTCTGCAAATTGCAGATGATCTAGGTGCTGAAGAAGTGGAAACTGACGACGCGATTGCCAAGGTTTCAATCGTGGGTGTGGGAATGAGATCGCACGCAGGTGTGGCTGCAAAAATGTTTGAAATTCTCTCTACTGAGGGGATTAATATTCAGTTGATTACAACTTCAGAAATAAAAATCGCTGTAGTGGTCGAAGAACGATATTTAGAATTAGCCGTTCGTGCGCTTCACAAAGGTTTTGATTTGCACGTAAGTGTATAATTTAAATAGATTTTAATTGTATTAAGATACAAAAAAAAGTTAGCGCCGTATGTAAAACAAGGTGCTACAATTAAATCTCAAATGGATGTCACTGCTGACACATTAATGATTAAAAATTGACGTCAACGTCGAATAGGGAATTTAGGAGCTAAACATGTTAATACTTACAAGAAGAGTCGGTGAAACTCTCGTAATAGGTGACGATGTAAACGTTACTGTTTTAGGCGTGAGAGGGAACCAGGTTAGACTTGGTGTTGACGCTCCTAAAGAAGTCGCTGTTCACAGAGAAGAAATCTATCAACGTATCCAAAATGAAAGTGATAACAACGACTCATCAAATTCAGATGACAAATAGTCTTTGATTTTTTTGTCGATGTGATATCATGCCGCGGCTGGTTTGCGCGGTCTTCCGTTTAAATTCAGTTTAACTATACAAAGCAACCAAATCGCTTTATTTCAAATTTAAATAATTTGGAATTCTGTGTTTTAGTTACCTGCTTTTTGAAAGTAGTTTAGTTAATATATCCAAGTAATACGGTGATGTGGCCGAGTGGCTGAGAAGATTTCTATCTTGCGCGCCCGAAGGGCGATCTCGTAGAGACAAGAAGCGAAAGCTTCGCAGCAACGCGCGACCTGGGAGCGTTTATCGATTAAGGTAAAAATACCAGTGTAAAAGTTTATGGTGAAGTGGCCGAGTGGCTGAAGGCGCTCCCCTGCTAAGGGAGTATACGTTAAGAGCGTATCGAGGGTTCGAATCCCTCCTTCACCGCCAAATTGCCTCCTTTTTAGGGGGCTTTTTTGTGCCTAATAGAATCTGGAGGGTGAGAACCCTCGCCGGTTCGAGCCGAGCGCAAAGCGCGAGACAGCGCCAGCATGAAGTGATGGCGACCCGAAGGGCGAAGGCTGTGCCTGAGTCATCCCTCCTTCACCGCCAATTTGCCTCCTTTTTAGGGGGCTTTTTTGTGTCTAATAGAATCTCACCAGATTAATACCTGAAAAAGTCCACCTTAAGTATCGCCCACTAATTATATTTATCCTTTATGCGGGTTAGTTTTTAAGCCTTTTCCTATCCACCTTATTCATAAAAAAATAATCTCATCTTTTGGTTCTTTTTTTTTAATGTAAATCGAAAATATTAATACGTATGGACTATGTTTAGTTTGCTGGCAATGTAATTACTTAATTTTTAGTAGTCCTTGTCATTCATTAAACTAATTTAATTTTGGAGATAATTATGAACATACAACCCGCATTTACTGCATATAAAAAAAATCTTTTGAATTTGAACTTAAGCGACATATCTCGCCTGAAGAAATAAGAGACAACCTTCCCGCTGAAGGTGGATTTGGATTTTTATTTCATGCAACCAGTTGGGATACATTAGATATTATTTTTAAAAATGTTCCTAATAGAGAAGATATTGATGAGAACCTTTTATGGGATACCCCACCATTTGTCGGTTCGCCAATCTATCAAAACAAACGTGTTATCGGTGCCAATATTGTAATGCCGGTCCCAATTGATCTATGGATAAGTAGCCCGAGAATGATCAAGCAATTCCGTAAAAAACAACTTTTTCCTGCACTGAGGCTCGCTAAGCAATGTGGTTTAGACATGGTTGCTTTGGGAGCATCAACACCCTACGTATGTAACTATGGAAAATTACCCCGCGCAGCTGATGGCCCTCACATCACAACAGGGCATGCGGCTACAGCAGCGATGCTTAAGAAATGGGCTATGTTTGCCTGCAAGAAGACTAATTTGGAATTTGGTCGTACCAAGCTTGCAGTTTTTGGCGCTGCAGGACGTTTAGGAAAAGCGGTTAGTCGCTACATTGGATATGAAGAGACGCCAAGGGAAATACTACTTATAGATCTGCCTGATAAAGTTAATTTATTGAAAGAGTTGGCTAAAGAAATAACCTCTCAAAATCCTAGGGTAAAAGTATCTATTCTTGGTTTAGATAAAACTAAGCCTATGCCACTTTTTGATGGTGCGGTATTGGTTAGCAATAATACGGTTCCTTACTTAGATGCCAATAATCTTCGCAAAGCAAAATTTTGGATTGATGACTCGCACCCACGTGCTGCGAGTATTGCCGCCGAAGAAGCCACCAGAAATGAAACTCTGTATGTTGAGTGCTATGCCTCTGCACCATCGGGTATTGATACGGATTTTCCATTTAACTTGCCGACTACTAATGACTGCTATACCTGTTTTGCTGAGGGTTACCTAGCTTGGAAAGAAAAAATAGATAGGGATTTCGTCACAGGAATTCCTGAGGTCGCAAAAATTTCAAAAGTAGCCTCGCTGTTAAACAAATATAAATTTGATGTTGGTCCTTTCTTTGGTAAAAGTGGAGCTCTAATAGGATGAATTTGATCCCCGAGAATTCCCTAGACAAAAAACTTGTCAAAGTTAGTGGATACTTGGGGTTTGTTAGTCATCTTGTCTATTACTTCACTTGGGTATACTGGATTCCGCAACCTTATGATAGCTTTTGGTTGCGGTTATCCTGTAGCTTGATTTCTGTCCCTTTAGTATTAATAGATTATTGGCCGAAAAAAATGACCCGTTATCTAGAGGTCTATTGGCATCTATTTTTGATTTACGTTTTGACCATAACTTGCACATATTTATCGCTAAAAAATAACCTCTCAACTATGTGGATGATGACGGAGGTCATGGCTATTAGTATTTTGTCTGTATTGATCGATAGTGTGATTTTGCTTTTAACCAATCTATTTGTAGGTGTTTTTATTGCAATTGTTATTTTCACTATGGATGAATCATCACAGAATTTTATATTCGACCCAGCTTCTTTTGCGTTAATGCCCGTAATATTAGCTTGCAGTGTTCTTTTTAATAATATGAAAAAGAAAGGGATTGCGGCTCAAGAAAAAACAAATCTTTTAAAATCTCTTGCGGGCTCAATCGCCCATGAGATGCGTAATCCACTTTCACAGATTAATGGCACCTTACATTTTGTAAGCAGTCAAATATCTGCTTTAGATAAGCAGTTAGTAACCTATTTAAATGATGCTAATTTGGTGGTTAAAAGTGGTTTACAGGTTATTGATATCACCATGGATGCCATTAATGAAAAACCTGTCAATGAAGATGATTTCCAGCTAATATCGGCCAAAAATATTTGTTTCGAAGCGGTCAAAGACTTTGCATATAAAGATGAGGAGCATGCTGCTAAGGTGTCATTGAAGGGTGATGATTTTGATTTTCTTGTGGATCCGGTATTAGTTAAATATGTGCTGTATAACCTTATTGGCAATGCGCTTCATTATGTGAAGACTCTCCCTAACTCTGAAATTGTTATTTCCCTGTTTCCTGAATCCCATGAAATTCATATTCGTGATACTGGCCCTGGTATTGAGGCCTCGTTTATACCCAAAATATTTGAAAGTTTTAGTACCTCTGGAAAACAGGGCGGGACTGGTTTGGGGCTAGCTTATTGCAAGAGAACCATGCTTGCCTTTGGCGGAGATATTCATTGCGAGTCTGAATTGGGAAAGTACAGTAATTTTATACTTTCATTCCCTGAGGTTTGGCCAAAAAAAGTCAAAAAAGTTTTTACTCTCGGGTCGTTTTAATCTGACTAGGCGACTTCTTTTCCGGTTGCTATTTGCAGTAATTCAAACCACTCCTCACGGCTTAAATCGAATGAGAGCGCTTCTGAGAGCCGCTTGATTCGCTGAAGATCATTGCTCCCCATAATTGGCATAATCGTCGCTGGATGCCTAATAAGCCATGCTGTGGCCACTGAGGATGGCTGTACGTTATAACTTTTTGCGATGCTGTTAAGTTTTTGCCAGAGGGGTGTTTGCTTATCTTTAAACAGCGCCCCGCCCCCTAGAGGAGACCATGCCATGGGTGCGATTTTGTGTTGTTGCAAATAGGCGAGATCACCATTGGTGAAAGCACTATTGTGTAAAAGACTGATTTCTATTTGATTGGTCAGTAAACGGTTTTGGGTGCATGATTGAAGTAGATCAATATCCCAGGGCTTAAAGTTCGATACGCCAATCCCTTTGACTTTGCCGCTTGCAACTAATGCATCAAGGACCGCTCCAGTCTCCTGTGCATCCATTAATGGGTCGGGTCGATGAAGTAGCAGTAGATCAATCTGATCAATTGCCATTTGGCTAAGTGAGCGCTCTACAGAGAAATTTATATGCTGGGCTGATGTGTCGTAATGTTTGACCCTTTTATCGCTGTAAATGCCAATAGGAGCCACTATGTCGCACTTAGTGATAATCTCCATATTTTCCCGCAAATGAGGCGCCTGTTTTAAGGTTTCACCTAGCAGGGCTTCAGAACTATAACCACCATAGATATCAGCCTGATCAAAGGTGCTAATACCCTGGTCGAGGCAGGCTTCAATTTTGCTTTGCAGTTTTTGGGAAGAAATATTTTGGTCATCGGTATGACGCCATAAACCATAGATAATTCTGGATACCGACAGGCTATCTGAAAGGGTAATTCGCTGCATAGGTTAACCTTTAAGATATTTATGGGTTTTGCTGATTCCAGCTAAGGCATTCATTCAGCGTCACCCCAGAACCTCCGAAGATATCCAGTGCACTGCCGATGGTTAAGTCAACTCGACCATTGGAAAGCGACTGGACTAAATCCAAGTCATCAACAGTTCTTGCGCCACCGGCATAGGTGCAGGGGACTGTGGATATTTCACCGAGCAGCTGCACCAAATCTTGGTCAATACCCGCTTGTAAACCTTCGACATCAGCAGCATGAATCAAGAATTCTGCACAATGTTCTTCTAGTTGCGAGAGTGTTTGTTGAGTAATCGCCGTATCAGTGACTGTTTGCCAGCGATCGGTGGCAATCATCCAGCCATTATTAGTTTTTCGACAGCTAAGATCTAAAACCAAACGCTGTGCGCCAACCACGGATTTTATAGCATCCAGTCGTGACCATGAGAATTGCCCATTTTCGAATAAATACGAGGTCACAATCAGATGTGAAGCGCCGGCATCGAGAAATTCACGGGCATTGTCAATGGTTACCCCTCCGCCATATTGCAAACCATTGGGGTAGGCGGAAAGTGCTTCTAGTGCTTGTTGTTTGTTGTTAGCCCCAAGGGAAATAACATGACCGCCTTTAAGACAGTGCTGTTTGTAGAGTTTTGCATAATGATCGGCACTGTATTGGCTAACAAAGTTAGTTTCGGCACCACTATTATTGAGGCTGCCGCCGACTATCTGTTTTACCTTGCCCTCATGGAGGTCTATGCATGGTCTAAATTGGGTCACAGGATATCTCTTATGGGGTTAACTTTGAGGCTAGTATAACTAATCTACAAATGCAGGTCTTCCCAGTTTTTCACAGATAAATTGACTAGCCTGAGAGAGTTTTTGTAAATCGACTCCGTGCGCTATATTTAGTTCGTCGAGTAACCTTATTACCTTTTCTGTTGCCACATTGCCCGATGCGCCCTCGGCATAGGGACAGCCGCCCAGGCCAGCGACTGAGCTATCGATAGTGCTAATGCCCATAGCTAGAGACTGTTTTATATTATCAATAGCACGCCCGTAGGTGTCGTGCATATGCATGGCTAATTTTAGGGGGGCAATGGTTTTGAGTAGCTCGGTTAAAAGTCTTTCAGTGATTTCTGGTGTAGCGACGCCAATAGTATCGCCTAGGGAGACTTCATAGCAGCCCATGGATAATAGGGCGCTGGCAATATCCTTAATTCGATGGTTATCTACATCCCCTTGGTAGGGGCAGCCAGCTACACAGGATATATAGCCCCTAACCCTAATATTTGCCGATGAGGCTTTTTGGATAACCGCTTCAAATTTAGCGAGACTTTCATCGATACTGCAGTTGATATTTTTCTCGCTAAAGGCTTCGCTTGCCGCAGCAAAAACTGCTACTTCTTTTACATTGCATTCCATGGCGCGTTCAAGCCCACGCATGTTGGGCGTCAGCGCGGTGTAAACTGCCTTGCTGGGCCCTAGCTGGTTAAACACTTCATCACTACCCGCCATCTGTGGGACCCATTTGGGGCTAACAAAACTACCGGCTTCAATATTTTTCAGTCCACAGCTAGTCAAGCGTTCAATGAGTTCGACTTTAGTGGCGATATCCAGACTGACAGCTTCATTCTGAAGCCCGTCGCGGGGCCCAACTTCAACGATTTTAACGGCGCTGGGGTAGCTCATGGAGTTTACAGGCTGTTATAGCTGCCACGGTAAAATAGCAGTGGATCTAGTTGATTATCTGAAAATTTGAGTACTTCACCGGTAATAATAATATGATCACCCCCTTCATACTGCTGGGCTGTTTTACATTCGAAGCAGGCGCTGTAATGGGGGAGTATTGGAGTGCCTGACAAACCCTCAGTGCAATTGATATTAGCAAATCGATCTTCGCCTGATGATGCAAACAAATTAGACAGGTCCTTTTGGTCGGCGGCTAAAATATGTACAGCAAAGCTCTCAGCGGCGATAAAGTCATCGAAACAGTTTGCAGATTTACCAATGCTCCATAGGATGAGCGGGGGTGTTAAAGAAACTGAATTAAAACTATTGACGGTCATGCCGACTTTTTGGCCGTCTTTGCCTAGCGCGGTAATAATAGTTACTCCTGTTGCAAAGCTGCCAAGTGCATTACGAAATTCAGTTTGGTTAAAGGGTTGTGTCACGCGTTAATACTCCTTGAGTTGCGCTACTGGTCCATCTAAAAAGGTAAATGGTTTAAGTGGGCAATAATGAAATTAATCTCCGGCGGTTGCAAGTGGTTTATAGGCTTGCAGCAATTTTAGTTCCCTGTTCGATCGCTGTTTTAGCATCCAGTTCACTTGCAGTTTCAGCACCACCAATTAGGTGGAACGGTTTTTCAAGGCCCTCAACAAGTTCGGTTAATGGATCCTGTCCTGCACAGACAATAATGTTATCAACAGCGAGTGTCTGCTGTTGATCATTTATTTCTAGATGAAGACCTTGGTCATCAATACGTTGGTAACTGCATCCATTGATCATTTTTACATTTTTTTTAGCCAGACCTGCTCGATGAATCCAGCCTGTGGTTTTACCAAGCCCAGATCCAACCTTGGATGTTTTTCGCTGCAGTAAATAGACTTCTCTGGGCGATGGGTCTGGTAGGGCACTGACTCCCTCAATACCACCCCGTGCATCTAGGGACATATCTATGCCCCATTCTTGCATGAATTTCTCTATATTCTCGGCACTAGACTGTCCCTGATGGGTGATGAATTCTGCGGTATCAAACCCAATTCCCCCAGCGCCTAAAATAGCCACTCGGTTGCCCAATGGCTTTTTGTTGGCAATAACGTCGATATAGCTCATAACAGAGGAATGGTCTATGCCCTGTATATCGGGTTTTCTTGGAGTAATACCTGTGGCAATAATCACTTCATCAAATAGACTTTTATTGAGTTGTTCTACATTAACTCGGGTATTCAAGTTAAGGCATATATTGTTTAGCTCAATTTGTTTCTTAAAATACCTCAGTGTTTCGTGAAATTCTTCCTTACCGGGTATCTGCTTGGCAATATTGAATTGCCCACCAATTTCAGATGCGGAATCAAATAATGCCACTCTGTGACCTCTCGAGGCTGCGGTTGTAGCGGCGGCAAGGCCAGCCGGTCCTGCACCCACAACGGCAATATCTTTGATTTGCTTGGCGGGTTCAATAACTAACTCGGTTTCGTGACAGGCCAGTGGATTAACTAGGCAGCTACTAACCTTGCCTAAAAACACATGATCCAAGCAGGCCTGATTGCAGGCAATACAGGTATTGATTTCATCAGCTCTATTTTCCTGAGCTTTCAAAACAAACTGTGGGTCAGCGAGAAAGGGTCTTGCCATAGAAATAATATCTGCATCTCCACGGGCTAAAACCTGTTCGCCAATTTCAGGGGTATTAATTCGGTTGGATGCCACCACTGGAATAGAAAATTCGTCTCTAAACTTAGCCGTGACCCAGGTAAAAGCCGCTCGTGGAACCTTAGTAGCAATGGTGGGTATTTTTGCTTCATGCCAGCCAATACCCGTGCTGATAATGGTAGCGCCAGCTTTCTCTACAGCTTTACCTAGTTGAATCACTTCTTCGGCAGTGCTGCCGCCTTCAACAAGGTCGAGCATTGAGAGTCTGAAAATAATAATAAAGGCTTCGCCAACGGCTTCTCTAACCTGACGTACCACTTCAATGGGAAGTCTAATCCTATTTTCATAGCTACCGCCCCAGCGGTCATCGCGTTTGTTGGTTCTGGCGGCTATAAATTGATTTAAAAAGTATCCCTCTGAGCCCATAATTTCGACACCATCGTAGCCAGCTTTCTGTGCATTAACTGCAGTAGCTACATAGTCATTAATCTGTTTGACCACTTCTTCATCGGTCAGTGCTTTAGGTTTAAATGGGTTAATAGGGGCCTGAATAGCTGAGGGTGCCACAAGATTAGGTGAGTAGGCATAGCGACCCGTATGCAAAATTTGCAGGCAGATCTTGCCATCTTCTTTGTGCACGGCATCCGTGATGAAACTATGGTCTGCAATATCTTGCTCAGTTTGTAAGTTTTTTGTAGCAGAATGGGTGCCGCCTTCGGAATTGGGGCCAATGCCACCGGTAACAATTAAGCCAACACCGCCCTTGGCACGCTCTGCAAAAAAGGCAGCCATTCGATGATGGCCGTCCTTAGATTCTTCAAGACCAGTGTGCATAGAGCCCATAAGAACTCGATTTTTAAGTTGGGTAAAACCCAGATCAATTGGGCTTAGTAGGTTTGGGTAGTTTTTATGTGCCATGGTTTAACCCTTATTTGCAACAGTTTAATAGATGCTTTTTTAATAAGATTACGCCAGCATTTTGACAGTGTCAAGATTGATTGATATATTGGTTTTATGAAAGCATCCTCCTCAACCAGCAAGCCCTCTGCTAAGTATCATCATGGCAATCTTAGGCAAACCCTTTTAGCTGCAGCTAAGCAGATGATTGCCGCGGATGGCATAGAATCTCTGTCGCTTCGTAAACTTGCTGATAAAGTCAGTGTTTCTAGAACTGCGGCCTATCATTATTTCGATGATAAAAATGATTTGCTCTGTGCTATTGCTTCAGACGGATTTAGGCAGTGGCAGCAATTACTTAAGCAAAGTGAACAGCAAAACCAAACAGAACGACAAAAGTTTGAAAAATACCTGGTTAATTACATGGTTTTTGCCACCCATCATCCGGAAGAATATGAATTGATGTTTGGTCGCTGTATTTGGAAACAAGCTAAGTGTACGGAAGAATTGCAAACTATTGCTCACGGTACCTTTCAGCATCAGGTCGATATGATGGCGTATTGGCAATCTATTGGCTTGGTTGTAGGGAATAACCCTCTGCGTACCGCGCAGATTATTTGGGGTACATTACATGGCATTGCCAAATTATTTATCGATGGTGTTTATGTTGATGACACGCGAGCTGAAGAAATTGTAAAGAGCGCACTCCCCATGTTTTTGGTGCCTAAAGACTAAAAGATTGGTTTTTTTAAGATTTAGCTAAAAACTTTGTTTAAAACTGAACTATTTGGTTGCTGAATATAAGTTGCTGTGGCAGAATTGCCGCCTTTTTCACGTAGACCAAAATAATGGGCAGTAAAAGCCCAATAGCTAAGTTAACGTGATGTATTAGTTTTTTGCGAGTGTGGCGGAATTGGTAGACGCGCTGGATTTAGGTTCCAGTGGGGTGACCCGTGAGAGTTCAAGTCTCTCCACTCGTACCATTTTAAACAATATCACCCTGTGGTTTTCAGGCTAAGCCTGTCATATTCTTTGAGTGGGGTGACATTCAAGAGGTTTTTTCATGCAGGTTTCCATTGAGTCTAGCAAAGGTCTTGAGCGACAAATAAAAGTTGTTGTTCCAGCAGACAAAGTTGAAAGCGAAGTAACTCAGCGTCTCCAAAAGGCGACTAAGACAGTTAACATCAAAGGTTTCCGCAAGGGTAAAGTACCCTTAAATGTTGTTAAGCAACAATACGGTAAGGCTGTTCGCCAAGAGGTTGTTGGTGAGACTGTTAACTCGAGTTTTTACGAAGCGATTAAACAGGAAGACTTGCAACCTGTAGGTCAGCCCAAAATTGAGGCTGTGGTAGATAATGCCGGACAGGATCTTGAATATACAGCGGTGTTTGAAGTTTACCCAACGGTTAAGCTAGCTGATCTTAGTAAAGTCTCTATTACCCGTCCTGTAGCTGACATTAATTCTGAAGATTTAGAAAAGATGATTGATGTGCTTGGTAATCAACAGGCTTCTTTTGATGAAACAGATAAACCTGCAGTTGACGGCGATAAAGTAAATATTGACTTTGTTGGCACATTGCGTGGCAAAAAAGAATTCCCCGGTGGTTCAGCTGAGGGTCAGGACTTAGTGCTTGGTTCAAACAGTATGATCCCTGGTTTTGAAGAGGGTCTAGTGGGCGTGAGCGCCGGCGATGAAACTGATTTAAAACTAAAATTCCCCAAAGACTACCATGCTGAAGAAATCAAAGGCAAGACGGTAACTTTCGCGGTTAAGGTGAATACAGTTTCAGCAAAAACATTGCCAGCATTAGATGATGACTTCTTCGCGATGTACGGTGTTGAAACAGGTGGTGAAGAAAAATTCCGTGAAGACATCGAAGCTAACATGCAGCGTGAACTTAACAATGCAATTCGTAACAATGTTAAAAACAGAATCATGGACCAACTTTATACATTAAATAAAGTTGATGTTCCTCAGGCTTTAGTTGCCAACGAAATTGTTCAGCTTAAAAAGCAAATGATCCAACAGTTTGGCGGCGGACAAGAAATTGATTTGAATATGTTGCCAGACGATATGTTCCAAGCTAAAGCTAAGCGCCGTGCGTCTCTAGGTGTGATTGTTTCTGAGGTAGTAAAAGTTGAATCGCTAACCCCAGATGATGCTCAGGTTAGAACTCGTGTTGATGAAATTGCTTCAACCTATGAGACCCCTAAAGAAGTGGTTGATTACTACTACAGCAAACCAGAACTACTTAGCTCAGTTGAAGCGGTTGTGTTAGAAGATCAGGTCACAGAACTTGTGCTTTCGAAAGGTAAAGTTAAAGAAGAAAAACTTTCTTACGAAGATGCTGTTAAGCCAGACCCAGAGCCGGAAGCTTAATAAAAAACAGGTTGTACAGGTCCAAGTAGATTGTCGTATACTGCATAATAATGTGCTCGTTTTTTCGAGTTACTCCGTATATTGATCAGCGAGGACCTAATGACATTTCAAATTCCAAATAATAGTCTAGATAATTTACAGGGTTTAGATACCCAAGCCAGTGGTCTAGTACCCATGGTGGTTGAGCAATCTTCCCGTGGGGAAAGAGCCTATGATATCTATTCTAGACTGCTCAAAGAGCGTGTAATCTTTCTAGTTGGCCAGGTTGAAGACCATATGGCTAACCTTATCGTCGCTCAAATGCTTTTCTTAGAGTCAGAAAATCCAGATAAAGACATTCATCTGTATATCAATTCGCCAGGCGGTTCTGTGACTGCAGGCCTATCAATTTACGATACCATGCAATTTATTAAACCTGATGTCAGTACCATGTGTATTGGGCAGGCGGCTTCTATGGGTGCCTTCCTTTTGTCGGCAGGTGCTGCTGGTAAACGTTTTTGCTTACCTAATGCTCGCACAATGATTCATCAACCTAGTGGCGGTGCTTCAGGTCAGGCAACGGATATCCATATTCAGTCTCAAGAAATTTTGAAAATTAAAGAGCGTCTTAACAGTATTATGGCTGAGCATACTGGTCAGCCGGTTGAGAAGGTTCAGCAGGATACCGAGCGAGATAACTTTATGAGTGCTGATGAGTCCAAGGCATATGGCCTTGTAGACGAAGTGCTCACTAAACGATAATAATGGCATCTTCCTAGTTAGATGCACAATAGAATTAAATTATTAATATATAGGCTCCAGAAATGAGTGAAGATGACACGGTAAATGACGGCGGTAAACTGTTATTTTGTTCCTTTTGTGGAAAGAACCAGAATGAAGTCAGACGCTTAATTGCAGGTCCATCGGTTTATATCTGTGATGAGTGCGTTGATCTTTGTAACGACATAATCACCGAAGAAAGTCAGGCTCCAGATGAGCAAGAAACCTCTGGCTCTCTGCCTGTGCCTACGGAAATTAAAACTACACTCGATGAATACGTGATTGGTCAAGAACGTGCCAAGAAAATACTTTCGGTAGCAGTTTACAACCATTACAAGCGACTTCAGGCTTCCAAAACACATTCTGAAATTGAATTGGGTAAAAGTAATATTCTTCTTATCGGTCCTACGGGTAGCGGTAAAACTCTGTTAGCAGAAACCCTCGCTAGATTGCTTGATGTACCGTTTACTATCGCAGACGCAACCACATTAACCGAAGCTGGTTACGTGGGTGAGGATGTTGAAAATATTATTCAGAAGCTGCTGCAAAAATGTGATTATGATGTCGATAAAGCACAGCGTGGTATTGTCTATGTTGACGAAATCGATAAGATTTCTCGCAAGTCAGATAACCCATCCATTACCCGCGATGTATCTGGTGAGGGAGTGCAACAAGCACTGCTCAAGCTGATTGAGGGTACGGTTGCCTCTGTACCCCCTCAGGGAGGCAGAAAACACCCTCAGCAAGAGTTCCTGCAGGTTGATACCTCTAATATCTTGTTTATCTGTGGCGGTGCCTTTGCTGGATTAGAAAAAGTTATTCGCGAGCGCTCGGAAAAGGGCGGCATCGGCTTCAGCGCTGAAGTTAATAGTAAGGATGATCGCAAATCTGTGGGTGAAACCTTACTCGACGTTCAGCCTAGCGATTTGATTGGTTATGGTTTAATTCCTGAATTTATTGGCCGTTTACCCGTGGTAGCCACTCTAACTGAGTTGGATCGCGAGGCATTGATCAATATTCTTGTAGAGCCTAAAAACGCACTGGTTAAACAGTATCAAGCGTTATTTGATATGGAATCTGTTGAGCTAGATCTGCGTGCTGATGCCCTTGAGTCAGTGGCTGAAAAGGCGATCGAGCGCAAAACAGGCGCCCGTGGCTTACGCTCTATCCTAGAAACCATTCTTCTCGAGACCATGTATAAGATTCCATCGGAAGATAATGTAATCAAAGTCGTTGTTGATGGTTCAGTGATCGAAGGTGAGAACGAACCCTTGCTTGTCTATGAGCAAAAAGAAGCTAAAAAAGTGGCTTCCGATGAATAACCAATAATTATTAGTATTTTTTAATAATTTAGTGATTAAAAGTGCCCTATGGGCACTTTTTTTTCGTACAATTTTTGTAACAGTGCATTTTTTCCTTTTTTGGTAGTTGCTTTATGTTATTCAGCCCCCATATAGTTAGTAGATGGGCCATACTTACTTAAAGACAAGCTTTAAGATAGGTTATTAAGCCAAATTTTTTATTATCATATTTTTATGATGTCGAATTATCGATAGGTCAGGAGAATTATTAAATGGATTCCCAAAACTCAGATACTGAGCCAAAAGTTTATCCCTTACTACCTTTGCGGGATGTGGTTGTATACCCGCATATGGCAGTCCCATTATTTGTAGGCCGAGAAAAATCTATATTGGCGCTGGAAAAGGGAATGAGTACCGATAAGCAGGTTGTGCTGGTCACTCAAAAGGATCCTGCGGAGGATAGCCCTGCGCTCGATGATGTCCATCAAATAGGTACTCTGGCCACTATCTTACAACTACTTAAGCTTCCTGACGGCACGCTCAAGGTTTTAGTTGAAGGCTCTAGTCGAGTTAAGTTAGTCAATCCTGTTGAGGGTGAGCACTTTCTTGAAACACAATTTGAAACCTTGGGTGTTGAAGATCAGGATGAAAAAGAAGTGGGTGCGCTTTCTCGTGCCACTAAAATGCTATTTGATCAGTATGTTAATTTAAACAAAAAAATACCCTCGGATGTCATTACAACGGTCAATGCTATTGAAGACAAAGATCGTCTTGCAGACACCATTGCTTCACATATGACCCTGAGTCTTACTCAGAAGCAAGAGGTATTGGAAATTGCTGATCTAGCCAAGCGCTTTGATCATCTTATGGGCTTGATGGAAACCGAAATTGACCTCGCTGAGGTTGAGCAACGCATCCGCGGTCGAGTTAAAAAGCAGATGGAAAAAAGCCAACGCGAGTACTATTTGAATGAGCAGATAAAAGCCATTCAAAAAGAGCTAGGTGATGAAGATGGTGTTTCTGAAATTGAGCAGTTAGAAGGGAAAATTGATGAAGCTGGCATGCCTAAGTTTGCATTCGAAAAGGCTAAATCTGAGCTTTCTAAGTTAAAAATGATGTCGCCTATGTCGGCTGAAGCCTCAGTGCTGCGCAACTATATAGATTGGATATTAGGCGTACCCTGGAAGAAACGCTCAAGAGTAAAGCATGATCTTAAAAGTGCAGAGAAAACGCTGAGCAAAGATCACTATGGTCTAGAAGAGGTTAAGGAGCGCATTTTAGAGTATCTTGCTGTTCAGAAACGCGTGAAAAAACTAAAAGGCCCGGTACTCTGCTTGGTGGGCCCACCAGGGGTTGGTAAAACCTCTTTGGGTGAGTCGATTGCCAAGGCTACAGGACGAAAATTTGTTCGTATGAGCTTAGGTGGTGTGCGTGATGAATCAGAGATTCGCGGTCATCGCAGAACCTATATTGGCTCATTGCCCGGTAAGATTATTCAAAAATTATCCAAGGTGAAAACCAAGAATCCTTTATTCTTGCTTGATGAAATTGACAAGATGGGTATGGATCATCGTGGAGATCCCGCCTCTGCGCTGCTTGAGGTGCTAGACCCAGAGCAGAACCATACTTTTAATGATCACTACTTAGAAGTTGATTATGACCTGTCAGAGGTGATGTTTATCTGTACCTCTAACTCGATGAATATCCCCGGCCCTCTATTAGATCGTATGGAAGTGATACGAATTCCGGGATATACCGAAGATGAGAAGGTAGCTATTGCTGAAAAATATCTTATTCCTAAGCAGTGTAAAGCCAACGGATTGAAAGCCAATGAATTAGAAATTGATCAGGATACATTGCGTGATGTTGTGCGCTTCTATACTAGAGAAGCCGGTGTGCGTGGATTGGAGCGTGATATTGCTAAAATATGTCGTAAAACGGTCACCAAAAACGTTCGTGATAATACTGATGAGTCAGTATACCTTAAGCCCGAGGGCTTAGAGGACATGCTGGGCGTACATCGCTTTGATTATGGTCGTGCTGAGGCAGAAAATCAGATTGGACAGGCCACTGGTCTTGCTTGGACTCAGGTGGGTGGAGAACTGCTTAATATTGAGGCCTCTGTAATACCTGGTAAGGGTAATATGGTTAAAACCGGTTCCCTGGGCGATGTTATGCAGGAGTCTATTCAGGCGGCACTGACTGTTGTTAGAAGTCGGGCGCAACAGCTAGGTATTAGGAAGAATTTCCACAGAGAGCATGATATCCACATTCATGTGCCTGAGGGTGCAACCCCGAAGGATGGACCATCCGCTGGTATCAGTATGTGCACCACGCTGGTCTCTGTTTTAACAGGTATACCGGTTAAGTCGACAGTGGCCATGACCGGTGAGATCACATTGCGCGGTCAGGTGCTGAAGATTGGTGGGCTTAAAGAAAAACTACTTGCGGCGCACCGTGGCGGTATTACCACAGTGATTATTCCTTATGACAATGCACGCGATTTAAAAGAGATACCAGATAATATAAAAAATGATCTGGAGATTTGTCCGGTTAAATGGATCGATGAAGTCCTTGAAATTGCACTCGAAAACCCACCTAAGGCATTGAGTGAAGAGGATTATAATCAGGGCAGTAAGGTCGAAAATGGCATGGAAAACAACTTAAGACCAAGTACACACTAGGCTGTAGAGCAAATTTTTTTTAAAAGTTAGCTTGACCCGATCAATTGCTATTGGTATAAAGTTGGTCAGAGGCCGTTAATTACCATAGTTTAAGCCAAATAAATGGTCAAAGTCTCAATAACCGGACAATTTAATTTCAAAAAAAAAAGGGGAACATTGTGAATAAATCTGAATTAATCGACGCTATCGCTGATTCTGCTGACCTATCTAAGTCTTCTGCTGCTCGTGCTCTTGACGCTGTACTAGGTTCAGTTCAAGGCGCTCTTGCAAATGGCGACCAAGTTTCATTGGTTGGTTTTGGTACTTTTTCTGTTAAACACCGCGCTGCTCGTTCAGGTCGCAACCCACAGACTGGTGCTGAGATTCAAATCAAAGCTTCAAACGTACCAAGTTTCAAAGCTGGTAAAGCTCTGAAAGACTCTGTGAATTAATAAACAAACTTTACTAGTCTTTTAGAATAGTAAGGAACTTGTTTGAAAAGGCGCATTCCATGCGCCTTTTTTTAATTTGGAATAGAAAAAATGTTACTAGATTTTAGAAATAACCTCCGCGGTGTTGCTTTCGGTATCACAATCGTAATCGCTCTTATCTTTGCTTTAACTGGCACAGGTTCACTCTTTTTAAGTACACCAGACTCTGAGTCTGCGATTGTGGTTAATGGCGCTGACATTAGTGAAAGAGAAGTGAATCAAGCCACAGCCCGTGAGCGTGCAAGAATTCTTAACTCAAATCCTGATATGGATCGCAGCTTAGTTGAAGACGAAGCATTGCGACCGCAGGCTATGCGTCAACTTATCTACAGAGAGCTTCTTATTCAGGCCGCTAAAGCACAGGATCTCGGTGTAGATCCAGCGCTAATTAGCGACTTAATTTTGGATATAGAGCAGTTCCAAACTGATGGTAAGTTTGATGAGGATCGCTTCCGCTACGCTATTCGTAGCCAAGGTTATACCTCTAGCTCAAAATTTACTGAGATGCTGGCGGATCAATTCCTAGTCGAGCAGCTCTCCAATGGCATTATTAACTCAAGCTTTGTTACTATTTCTGAGTTATCAACCCTGATAGCGCTTGCTGAGCAAAAGCGTAGTTTTGACTATGCTCGCTTGGCGTTAAAGCCGTTTAAAGATGCGGTTGCCTTAACTGATACTCAAATTTCTGAGTATTATGAAGAAAATCTATTGCAATACATAACAGAGCGAAAGCTTTCGATTGAATATATCGAACTGAATTCGGCTATGTTATTGCAAGATCAAGAGGTTACTGAAGAAGATATTCAGGCGCGCTTTGAACAGGAAAAACAATCAGCGGATGATAGTTCATCACTTCGTGCGGCACATATTCTGCTAGGTGATGCTAGCGCTGAGCTGATTGCTGAAGTTCAGTCAAAAATCGATGCCGGTGATGATTTTACTCAGTTAGCCAAAGACTACTCAGAGGATGTAGCCTCTGCAGAAAATGGCGGTGATCTTGGCTTTACAAGCGGTAACACTTTCCCTGAAACTTTTGAAGATGCGTTAGCGGCTTTAGACGTGGGCCAGGTATCTGCGCCAGTGGAAACAGATTCTGGTACGCACTTTGTTAAGTTACTTGAAATTGAAAAGACAGAGTTCTTATTTGAAGAGCAATCTGAACGCATCGCGCAAGAACTTAAGCAAGAAGCTGCCGACAGCCTCATGGTAGAAAAGCTTGAAAACCTTAAAGAAATGGCATTTAACGCGGATAACCTGCAAGAAGTTGCTGAAGATTTAGCCCTTGTAGCTAATGTTAGTGAGCCATTTACGGTGAATGGCGGCGCAGGCATTGCTTCATCCTCGGCGGTGGTTAATGCAGCCTACAGCGCTGAAGTGGCTGATGATGGCTATGCCAGTGAAGTACTAGATTTAGGTGATGACAACTATGTGGTGTTGAAACTTAAAGAAGACTTCCCATCGAGACAGCAAAGTCTTGAAGAGGTTAAGGCTAACGTGACCAGCAGTCTAACAAACTCAATTGCTCAGGCTAATATTGATGCCAAGGCTGAAGAGATTCAGGCGCGCCTAACGGCTGGCGCATCTATTAAGGCTGTGGCCGATGAATTTGATCTAGAGATTACCTCGGTAGACGCCGGCGCGCGTAACAATGCACAGGTGGATTCAGAAGTGAACGCCTATGTATTTGAGCTGCCAACGCCAAGAGATGCAGAAGTTAAAGACGGCTTTAATACCGCTAACGGTGATTTTGTTGCAGTACAGCTATCTGAGGTTGTTTTGGCTGACACTGACGCTGTTGAAGAGGCTCGTGTTGAGCAGATCCGTTCAATCGTTGAAGCATCGACCCGCAATAAAGAGTTTTCTTCTTACCAAGAAACATTGATTGATCAGGCTAGCATTAAACAATAATCCTAGCTAGTAAGAAAAAAGGCATAGCACCAGTGGCTATGCCTTTTTTTTTGCCATTTTTATTAAAATTTACCAATACTATCAACTGAACTTGCCAATACTGTCTATAGTTTAACAATAGATTTAGCCTAGCTTGATTTGAAAGTCTTTTAATCAGTTAATTACCTATTTACTTGAGAGTCAGTCACCATGGATTGGTATATGGCGGTTGTGTTATTTGCCGCAGCAAATACAGTGACACCCGGTATTAATAATATGATGATTATGTCATCGGGGCTTAACTTCGGCATTAGAAAAAGTATTCCCCATTTATTGGGCATTCTAATTGGCTTCCCTTTAATGTTTATAGCTGTTGGGGCTGGGTTTGTTTCGGTTATTTTAGTGGTGCCTGAATTACATCTATTGATTCAGGTAGTGGGGGTGCTGTATCTGTTGTATTTTGCATGGCTGATCGCTACTTCGGCTGATAGAGTTGATGCCTCAACCGAAAAGGTCATTGGCTTTTGGCAGGCGGTGGCTATTCAATGGGTTAACCCCAAGGCATGGGTTATGATTACTGGCGCCTTTGCCGCCTTTACTAAAACAGATTCCGATCCCTTTCTACAGGTGCTATATATTACCTCTGCCTTTGTTATTGTGGGTATTCCTACTATTTGCGCTTGGCTATTTTGTGGCTCATTACTCTCCCGTGTATTAAAGCGCACTGAATCAAGACGGCTATTTAATCGCTGTATGGCGGGATTGCTGGTAATTTCTATATTACCGATTATTTGGGGGCTGGTGGTTAGGATTTAACTAAAGGATTATGAAATGCGCAGGAGCATAAGCCTATTGCAGAGCATGAGTGCAAAATTTTATTAGTAGAGCCTAAAGGTACTTTAAATACAGGGAGTCAGGGATGCGATAGAACAATAAAGGAAAATTTTCGGATTTAGGGATTTGTTAATTATGCAAGGAGTGCAGATGGATCACAAACTTGAGCAGTTAAAATCATTGGGTGCTGAAGACCAGCCGCATTTAAATGGTTCACTGATGACACATTTACAGTGTACAGAGTCAATACTTAAAAATTGGGATGCCAGCCAAGTACTGATAACAGCTGGCTTGTTTCATGCCGTTTATGGGACGGGTAATTCAAATAACAGTATGGTTGCTTTATCTCAGCGAACCAAGATAGCAAATATAATAGGCGAGCAAGCTGAGGCTCTAGTGTATTTGTATTGCTCATGTGATCGAGATTATGTTTATCCGCAATTTGGCAAATCGAATTCAATCCATTTTAGAGATCGTTTTGATGGATCTTCGTTTACTTTGCTGACCAAACAAACGAAGCAATTCTGTGAATTAACCGCAGCTAATGAATTAGAGCTTGTGTCTTCAAGTGAGCAGTTCAAAAAGAACCGTGGTGCAGAACTGCTTGAATTATTTAGAGCTATGGATGGTTATTTAAGCTCCGAAGCACGAGGTGCCTGTAAATCTGCTTTATCAGAATTTATTGGGTAATGGATTTAGGAAGTCTATATGGTTTTCAAAGAGCTATGAGAAAAAGTAACAGATGCTAAAAATTCATTTTGACCAAGAAAAATGAGATGTATATGAATAAATATTTGGTATCCACTGAATACATAGACTGGGAAGACTCAGATATCCTTTACTTGGCAAGGGTCTTGGCGGAGGGCTGTTCCGACTCGGTGGAAATTGCCCAAAGATGTTTTGAATTTGTGCGTGACGAGATCAAACATAGCTGTGATTACAAGCTCAACCCTGTAACCTGTCGAGCATCTGAAGTTCTTAAGCAGAGAACTGGCTATTGTTATGCTAAAAGTCATTTGTTAGAAGCTATTCTTCGGGCGAACAAAATCCCTGCTGGCCTTTGCTATCAGCGTTTAATGATGACGGATGAGACTTCGTTTTGTATTCATGGATTGAATGCCATTTACCTCGAAAATTATGGTTGGTATCGCGTGGATGCAAGGGGCAATAAATCAGGTATCGTCGCTGAATTTTGCCCTCCGGTAGAAAAGCTTGCTTTTTGCATTACTCAGGGTGGAGAAGTCGATTTACCAGAAATCTGGGCAGATCCGCTTCCTGCGGTTATTGATGTGCTTAAAAACAGTGAAACATATCAAGAGGTCGCTGATAATTTGCCTGATGTTGAACTGATTGCGTGCTAGCACTCTAACAATTTTATATATTACATAGGTAAAAAAGAATGTTTCAGTCAGTTGTATGGGCAAGGCATAAAATTGGTTTAATAAGGTTTAGCTTAAAACTAAATCCGCAATGGATTAATATACAGCGTTAACCTCTGCCCCGGCTGTAAATACTTATTTTTATCCAGTTTATTCCACGATGTAATAT
>JABBBH010000037.1 GCA_018607525.1 SAR92 clade bacterium | reverse complement strand
CCTGACCCTGACCCTGACCCTGGCTTGCCTTTGGTAGACGATTTGCGCTGCGAATATGATGGCTTACCTGAGTCGCTACTACCAGCCTCTGTGGCTTTGGCAGTCTGATTGCGTCCACCGCTTTTGCGTTTGGTTCCCGGCTTAGGGCCCTGACCATAACCTGAGCGATTATCATCGCCAGATTTTTTACTATGTCTGCTTTTGTTACCTGCGCCGGTTTCACGATTGAGCGCCTTTCTTGGCTTGTTAGGCTTAACTGGCGCTCTTAATGTAGTTTCTGGCAGAGCATGCTTGGGCTCATAGCCTTCAACGTCTTCGCGCGGCAATAGCTGCTGTATTAAGCGCTCAATATCGGACAAAAGATCGACTTCATCAGCGCTGACTAAAGAAATTGCTTTACCAGTTTGTCCAGCACGACCGGTACGTCCAATACGGTGCACATAGTCTTCAGATACATTGGGCAGATCAAAATTTACCACCTGAGGTAGCTGTTCAATATCTAGACCACGAGCAGCAATATCAGTTGCTACTAAAATGCGAATTTCACCGGCTTTAAAACCTGCTAATGCTTTAGTTCGTGCACCCTGACTTTTGTTACCATGAATAGCGGCAGCTACAATGCCTTCAGATTCTAAATGCTTGGTTAGCTTGTTAGCACCATGTTTAGTTTTGGTGAACACCAGTGCCTGATCCCACTTGCCATCATGAATCAAGCGCGTTAGTAACTGGGCTTTCTTTTTCTTATCCACGGGATGGATATGCTGAGTGACCGAGGTTGCTGTGGCATTACGCGGACTCACAGAAATTTCGATAGGCTTACGTAATAGGCCTCTAGCAAGATTGCGAATATCGTCTGAAAAAGTCGCTGAAAATAGTAAATTCTGGCGGCGGCGAGGGAGCAAATCAATAATTCGCTTAATATCGCGGATAAAGCCCATATCGAGCATACGATCCGCTTCATCTAGAACTAAAACCTGTAGATGATCAAATCTCACAGCATTTTGACTATGTAAATCCATTAGTCGACCCGGCGTTGCTACAAGAATATCAACACCCTTTCTCAGCTTCATCATCTGTGGATTGATCTTCACTCCGCCAAATACAACGGCTGAAGTTAATGAAAGATGTTTGGAGTAAGTAGCGACACTTTCTCCTACCTGTGCGGCTAATTCTCGCGTGGGTGTCAGTATTAAGCATCGTGCTTGGTTGGCGCCTGCGCGACGTCCACCACTTAAGCGCTCTAGAATAGGCAGAGTAAAGCCTGCCGTTTTACCAGTACCGGTTTGAGCGGCTGCCATTAGGTCATGACCCTCAAGTACAGCAGGAATTGCTTTGGCTTGGATAGGTGATGGTTCACTGTAGCCTTGAGCGGTTACAGCTTTTAAGATTGGCGCGGATAAACCGAGTTCTTTAAAGGACATAAATTTTTTACTTTAGAGTTATTGTCAAACTTCGACAGTATTGGCAAGTTGAGTAGTGTTTTGTTGGTGTTTCACAGGGCGCGAAGCATACAGGTTTCGCCGTAAAATTGCACTCTCAAACAGGCTTAAACCACTAAAACCCCCTTAAAATGCTTTAAACTGCATAGAAAACTCGAGAAACTCCATTTAAAACAAAAAAGCAGGTAGTTCGCTAAAACTACCTGCCTAATGATTAATCCCTTTGCAACGACTGAGTCGTTGTGGATTGGATAGCCTTAGTCGCTCTGGATTTGATAGTAATCCATAAGAATCTGGGCCACTTCTGGTCTTGAAAATTCAGGCGGTGGCGCAATGCCCTCACCCAACATCTGACGCACCTTAGTGCCCGATAACAAAATAAAATCATCTTTACTGTGATCTTCAGCTTCATTCATCATCACTACGCGACCGAGTTTTTTCGAGAATGCAGTGTGATCAGCGTTAAATATCTCAATTTCAAGGGCGCCCTCTGGCACCTTTTCATCAAAAATCGTCTGTGCATCAAAGGCACCGTAATAGTCTCCTACTCCGGCGTGGTCACGGCCAACAATTAGGTGGGTTGCACCCATATTCTGACGGAACACTGCGTGCAGTACCGCTTCTCTTGGGCCCGCATAAAGCATATCAAAGCCGTAGCCGGTAACCATGACCGAATTCTCAGGAAAATAAAGATCAACCATCTTCCGAATGCAGTTGTCGCGAACTGATGCAGGGATATCACCGGGCTTAAGTTTACCGAGAAGCATATGAATCACTACTCCATCGGCATTCAAGCGCTCCATTGCCATGCGGCATAGCTCTTCATGGGCACGGTGCATGGGGTTACGGGTTTGGAAAGCCACTACTTTTTCCCAGCCGCGCTCAGCAATTTCATTGCGAATTTCTGTGGCTGTTCTAAATGTATCGGGGAAGTCCGCTTGGAAGTAGCTCAAACTAAGTACTTCAATATCACCTGAAACCACATAGCGACCTAGGTTTGTAAAGGTGGCTACTCCGGGATGCTCTGGGTCTGTAGTACCAAAAATAGCCTCAACCATGCTGGTTATTTGGGCATCAGTCACAGCTTCTATGGCATCAACCGTCATCACTGCCATCACTGGATTGCCTTCGGTATTAGGATCGCGTAGGGCTATTTTCTGAGCGCCCTCAATGCCCTGAATATCTTCTACAAGGTTTAATACAGGAACAGGCCAGAAAAGACCCTCTTTCGTGTGTAAGCTTTCAGAAACACTGATCGCATCAGCAAGGTTCATATAGCCGGCTAAGGGATTAAAATAACCTGCACCTAACATAACCGCATTAGCTGCAGCGGCTGAGTTTAAAACCAAGTTTGGTAATGATTCTGCTTCGCTTAGTAACTGTTGCGCACGCTCGGCACTTACAAGACGAGGATTAAGGCTTTCTGAGCCATGAGGCTTAATCAATGAACTTCTCCTATGATGCTGTATTAACGACAGTTGAATCTGCTTGCTGGAAGCTAAGCTCTCATCAACAATGATCCTAAACCAAAAACCCCCGCACTGGGTGCAGGGGATAAAAAATGGTGGAGCTAAGCGGGATCGAACCGCTGACCTCAACACTGCCAGTGTTGCGCTCTCCCAGCTGAGCTATAGCCCCAAAATTGGATGGCGAATAATAGGGATCAGGTGCGATCAAGTCAAGCTTAATCAGTAATCGACTCCCTAAGACTTAATTAATTTAACTGCTGATAAGCCTTTTCCATTTTCTTGAGTTTCTTCTTGCCGATACCGCCCAGCAAATCAATGGCAAAGCGCAGCCTAGCTCTGGACATATCTGCGCCTAACAGCGCCATAGAGTCCATTACCGATATAGAAGAGCTACTGCCCGCGATAGCGATAAACAACGGCGCTAAGAAAGGCTTGAGCTTAATATCCATGGCATCCGCGGTACCCTTAAGTGCCTCGAATATATTATCTCTCTGCCATTGCTGTATGGCTTCAAGTCGCCACAGGGCAAACTGCAAGACTTCGAGTAACTGGTCATCTTCCATTCCTACAGACTGAAGATCCTTAGCGGTTATAGGCAACATTCCAGATACCAAATAACTACCCAGCGGGGCTATATCTGAAAAGGTTTCCATACGCTGTTTGGCGAAAGGTAAAAACTGTAACAATGTTTCGCGATTAAGCGCCCATTGATGCAGTCGATCCGCCAACTGCTCATCAGTTAACTCTTCGCGAATCCACAGACCATTAAGCCAACTCAATTTTTCAACATCGAATACCGGGCCACCCAAAGAAACTCTTTGGATATCAAACTCTGCCATCATTTCATCAAGAGTGAATTTCTCTCGCTCATCAGGCATGGACCAGCCCATTCGACCCAAATAATTCAGCAGCGCTTCAGGCAAATAGCCCATGCGTTGGTAGTAAAGAATACTGGTGGGATTCTTGCGTTTGGAAAGTTTACTTTTATCCACATTGCGCAATAGTGGCAAATGACAGAATACCGGTAACTCCCAACCAAAATATTGATAAAGCAAAATATGTTTGGGTGCTGAGTTAATCCACTCTTCACCTCGAATCACATGGCTAATCTCCATGAGATGGTCGTCCACCACATTGGCTAGGTGATAGGTAGGCATACCATCGGCTTTTAGCAGTATTTGCATATCAACCTGCGCCCAATCAATACTGATCTCACCGCGCAACATATCATTAAAGGTGCACTGCCCTTCTCGAGGAACCTTCATTCTCACTACATAGGGCTCATTATTGGCAAGACGCTCGGCAATCTCATCTTCGGAAAGGTTTTCACAGTGACCGTCATAGCCTAGGGGCTTTTTTTCCTGCATCTGACTAGCACGAAGTTCATCAAGCCTCTTAGGCGTACAAAAACACCGAAAAGCATAGCCTTTTTCAATAAGCTCATTTGCATATTTGGCATAGATATCTGAGCGTTCGCTTTGACGATAGGGACCCTTGTTGCCACCGACATCTGGGCCCTCATCCCAGTTCAGGCCTAACCATGAAAGGGCATCTAAAATAGCCTGCTCAGACTCTGGCGTCGATCTGGTTTGATCGGTGTCCTCAATGCGTAGTAAAAACTCCCCCCCCTGACTGCGGGCAAACACCATATTAAACAGCGCCACATAGGCCGTACCCACGTGAGGATCACCGGTTGGCGATGGAGCAATTCTGGTTCTAATCGTCATTTTTTATCCAAGGGTTATTTTAAAAAATTCAAGCAAACTAGCAGTGCCTAAAAAGCGCAATTATACGTTTTATGCGGCTATTCTGTTACTACAAATTTAAATTTTAAATCCATAACCATGATTAACAGGGGTAATAACTAAAATGGTATAGAGGTTATCAATAAAAACCATAACCAAAAATGAACATTTTTAGTGTAATTTCTCGTAACATGCGCACAATTCATAATATCGGCTATAGACATGCACTGCATGTATGGCGAGCACAGTGATTTAACGCATTTATAAGCGAGGATAAAAAATGTCATATCAAGAAAAAGTATTTGTTGTTGTGAACCCAACCCTGGACAGGCAGGTTGCCCTTGATCGCGCCCTAATTACATCGCAACTCATGTCTCCTCGCCCAGAAATCTGCGTCTTTGTTGCGGTGGACAGTAATACCGTTAATCTGGATGCAAGAAATCCTAGTATTTATCGGGATACCGATTGGTTTGAACAGAAAATCCACAAGCCCTTAAGAGATGCAGGCCTGAAATATAGAATTGAAGTCTCATGGTCCAATGATTGGCAGGGTTCAATTATGGCTTCAGCCAAACATTTTGGTGC
>JABBBH010000041.1 GCA_018607525.1 SAR92 clade bacterium | reverse complement strand
TTATATTCAGGAAAGAAATACGGCCGTTAAAATTGCTGATCTAATGATAACGACTTCAACAGATCCCAACGGTGGTTCTGGTAGTGGTGGTAATGGCATAGATGCACCAGACGACTACAATACTCTGGGTTATGGTGCAGGTAGCATTGGTGACGCTATTTACCCCTCAAATCATCGCTGTAAATCAGATTACGGTTATTGGGTTGAAAATGCCGGTGTAATTTCCACCAATGCAGCAGTGCAAGCGCTGGGTTGTAATCAGGGTTCGGGCATTCCTACGGGTAATATTACTAAGCTTTATCCGCAATTAACCGGTCCGGCAGCGAGTAAACCTACTCAGACTCACAAATGGTGGGGATCTATCTCATTCCTAGGTGAAATGACGGTAGGTGACTATGATGATTCTGCCTATATTACGCCAGATCCTATTTCTGCGAGGATCAATAACAAAGGCGCTAGAGTGGGAGGTATTCCTTCTGGTCTAAGGGTGACCAATCCGGGGCAGTACTACTACCCAATTGGTGATCATGCCGCTGAAGTTTTTGATGGTATAGCCGTAGGTAACTCAGCTTATTCTAATTTAGAGGCCTTTACCAAAGACCATAGTGAAGGTTCGGTGACTGTGCTTTGGAAAAGCGGCAGTACTGACGTAATGGAAGCGACTTTTGTTCATGGTTCACCCTATGTTTACTTCAAGGCATACGCAGGTAACCTTGAGGTGAGAACACTTCGTCAAGATGGTGTAGGCGAAAAAGGTACATTCTCAACGCCAAGTAATATGTTGGGTATTTGGACAAATGTTGCTGGCGCAATCAATAACTTCCTGATTGTGGGCGAAGGTTCAACCAGCTTCCCTGATTTATCTGATAACGCAGATCCAATGACCATGGGTACTAATGGCGTAATTAACAGCGCTAAAGAGATGACTCTAGTTTATCTTCCGCATCTAACAGCGGGTTCGGTTTCTAGCTCAATGATTAATCAGTTTGCAAGTGCGGCCCGCAACAAGGTGGCAGCGGTCAATATTGATTATGCTGTAGATTCCTCAAATAACGAGGTAACAGTGACGCATAGCTATGTCGATGAGCAGGGAGCAGCAGTAGATACAATTGCTGGTATGCATCCATTGCATTGGAAAAATGCTTCTCAAGCAACTACGCCTTATCAAATTCGAAGTGCGCGCGGTACGATTAAGTTCGCAGAGCTTTCGCAATTTAGCTATCAAATTCCTTATGTAGGTGTATTGCCAACCTTGCCGTCAATTGATGGCAGCTTTAATCAGGCAACCCTTGCAGGGTTGGTCACTGATTTTGTCAATCAGGGCTCAAATGTTTGGAATACTTCCGCTGAGGGTGATCTCTACGAGGACACCTACTGGTCAGGCAAGAACTACGGTAAGGTTGCTGAAGTATCAGCTATTGCTCGTTCTATAGGTATGACCACTGAAGCTAATGATATGATCGATTGGCTAAAAGCTGAGCTTTCTGATTGGTTCTCATCGGAAGCAGATGGCGTACTCAAAACGAAGAAATATTTTGTTTACGACAGTGACTGGAATACCTTGCTAGGCTTTGATGAGGCCTATGGCTCGCACCAGCGCTTAGCGGATCACCATTTCCATTATGGTTATTTTGTGCGCGCAGCGGCAGAGATCTGTCGTGTTGATCTAGCCTGGTGTGGTCAAGATCAATATGGGCCGATGATCGAGTTGCTAATTCGTGACTACGCAGCGGATAAAGATGATCCAATGTTCCCGCATATGAGAAACTTCGACCCAGCTAATGGCTTCTCATGGGCAGATGGTAAGATGAACTTTATTCGTGGTAATAACAACGAATCGACTTCTGAAGCAGCCACAGCCTATGGTGCAATTATTCTCTACGGATTGGCGACAGGCAATACTGAGCTGACAGAAAAAGGTATGTACCTTCATGCTTCAACCGGTGCTACCTATTGGGAGTATTGGAATAATATTGATGGTTACAACAATGTCAGTGCAGAATCTAACAACTTCTTCCCAGGTTATGCGCATATAACCACTTCTATTATTTGGGGCGATGGTGTTGATTTCGCGACTTGGTTCAGTGGCGCTTACGCACATATTCTAGGTATTCAAGGTTTGCCTTCTAGCCCGTTAATTTTCCACGTTGGGCTGCATGCAGACTATATGGAAGATTATGTAGATCTTGGATTAAGCGAATCAAGCAATAATAAGCCATCTGGATTAGTTGATGATCAATGGCGTGATCTATGGTGGAACCTGTGGGCTATGACAGACGCTCAGGCTGCTATTGCAGATTACAACAGCGTATCTAGCTATGTTCCAGAGCAGGGAGAATCTAAGGCTCATACCTATCATTGGATACATACCTTTGATGAACTAGGGCATCTAGCAACAGGAACTGGCGACATCACTGCTAACCATCCTGCGGCGATTGCCTTTGACAAAAACGGTACTAAATCCTATGTGGTTTACAACTTTACCGATCAAACCATCCCCGTTACCTTTAAACAGGGTAATACGGTTATTCACACGATGAATGCTACACCCTTTGGATTCACAGTCGAATAGTGTTTTTGGTTTAATTTTGATCGGCGGCAACATGAGCAAACAATTTGTTCGTTCATGTTGCCGTTTTTTTTCGCGTATAAAAAGTGGCTAGATTAAGCTTTTGCGCTGGGTCGGCTGGCGATTTCATCATGCCAGCGTTTTAGATTTGAGCAATGGCTAGGGATAGTTTTATTCACCCATCGAATAAATCCGATTGTGCAAAATGCAGTAATATCGGCAACAGAAAAATAATCACCCACTAAAAATTGTTGGTCAGCAAAGTGCCTGTCTAGATCTTCAAATAAATTATCAACTCTTTGCAGGCCGCGCTCGGCTAGCTCAGGTATCTGTGCGTAGGCATGGGGGCCAGAAATGGCACGGTTCTTAAAGTTAGGGCTAGAATTTCTAAAGGCCTCACCGCCTGCCAAAATACCATTCATATGGATAAGATGATTTTGCGACTCTACCATTGCACGCTCTTCAGCATTTCGACCATATAGCGGATTTTCGGGGTATATGTCTTCAAGATAGCGACAAATAGCGTTAGTTTGCGCAATACAGGTGCCGTTATCGAGAACCAATGCAGGCACTTCGCCCATGGGGTTAATCTTTCTATAGCTTTCTGAGCGTTGTTCGCCTTTCATCAGGTTAACCTGAATAGTTTCAATTTCTATGCCTTTTTCAGCCATAAAAATGCGAACACGTCGGGGGTTGGGGGCCTGCTTGTAGTCGTAAAGTTTCATCAAATAATCTCCTTATAAATGATGTTACGGGATGAATTTTAAATCCGATCCAATCGTTCCTGAATACGACTTAAAATTTGTTGAGCATCGAGCCCCACCATTTCCAGTTGCTGCTGATGATTGGCGTGATCAATAAACTGATCAGGCAGGCCAAGCTGAAGGATCGGCATTACCACCGCCTGTTCAGCTAAGAATTCACTGACTGCCGAACCCGCGCCACCTGCAATGCTATTTTCTTCCAATGTGACTAATAGCTCATGGGTGTTGGCCAAGCTCAGAATCATTTCTTTATCTAAGGGTTTAACAAAACGCATATCCACCACAGTGGCATCCAGTTGCTCGCCCGCCTGTAGTGCAGAGCCAAGCAGAGTGCCAAAGTTTAAGATAGCCACTTTAGAGCCTTCGCGTTTCATTAGCCCCTTACCAATGGGAAGGGCTGTCATGGTTTTATCGATCACAGCGCCAGTGCCAGTTCCTCTTGGGTAACGTACCGCGGCCGGCCCATTAAACTGATAGCCGGTATACAATAGTTGGCGAGTCTCGTTTTCATCAGAGGGCGCCATAATGATCATGTTGGGGATACAGCGTAAATAACTCAGGTCGTAAGCGCCGGCATGGGTAGCACCATCTTCGCCCACTAGCCCCGAGCGATCCATAGCAAACAAGACATCTAAATTCTGTATCGCTACGTCATGGATTAGTTGGTCATAGCCCCGTTGCAAAAAGGTTGAATAGATCGCCACAACAGGCTTTGCACCCTCGCAGGCCATACCAGCGGCAAGGGTCACTGCATGCTGCTCAGCAATCGCCACATCCTCATAGCGCTCAGGAAAACGTTCGGCAAATTCCACCATGCCCGAGCCCTCACACATCGCCGGCGTAATACCAACCAACTTTGAATCCTGCTCTGCCATATCGCATAGCCAGTCACCAAATACCTGTTGGAACTTGGGTTTTTTAGGCTTGGTGGCATCAGTTGTATCTGGCTTAGGTTCAATTTTAGTTAACGCATGATAGCCAACTGGATCGCTTTCCGCAGGGCCAAAACCCTTACCCTTATGGGTAATGGTATGCAGTAAAACTGGGCCTTTAATTTCTTTAAGATTACTTAATGTTTGGGTCAGTAAGGGCAAATCATGGCCATCTATAGGGCCAATATAATTAAAGCCTAGCTCCTCAAAAATAGTTGCCGGCGAAACCATGCCCTTCATATATTCTTCGGTAAGTTTCACAAAACTCGCCGCCTGAGGAACGACCTTCAAGGCTTTTTTACCGCTTTCACGCAATTGGTTATAAAACTTGCTCGCCCATAACTTTGAAAAATAGGTTGAGAGTCCACCCACATTATGAGAAATCGACATCTGGTTGTCATTTAAAACAACCAGTAAATCTTTATCCACATGAGCAGCATGATTGATCGCCTCAAAGGCCATGCCCGCCGTCATAGCGCCATCACCAATCACCGCCACCATTTTACGATCAACGCCCAACTGACTAGAGGCCATAGCCATGCCCAGTGCCGCACTAATCGAGGTGCTCGAATGGCCCACACCAAAGCTGTCATATTCACTCTCAGAGCGCTTAGGGAACCCAGAAGGGCCCTCTTTTTGACGCATCTGGGTCATCTGTTCACGACGACCGGTAAGGATTTTATGAGGATAGGTTTGATGGCCCACATCCCAAACCAAGCGATCATGAGGGGTATTAAATACTTTATGTAGGGCAATGGTTAGCTCAACCACACCCAGACCAGCACCAAAATGACCGCCGCTTTTGCCCACCGAATACAGAATAAAAGCACGCAACTCATCTGCCAGAGTAAGAAGCTGATCTTGGCTAAATTCTCTCAGCTGAGCGGGGCTATCTACCTGATCAAGCAAAGGCGTTGCAGGTCTTGTATCAGGGATGTCAGTAAAAGTGATTGGCATGTAGTTTCGCAGTTAATTAATACAGGATATTTTAGAGG
>JABBBH010000027.1:30313-34389 GCA_018607525.1 SAR92 clade bacterium | reverse complement strand
ACGAATGCCGGGCGTTATAAGCTTAAAATCCTGACCCAGTTGCTGCTTAAGGTGAGTTGCCTCCTGAGCGGAACAGACTACACCATCTAGCCCTGCCTGCTTGGTAAGGTTAGCTAATGCCAGTACCTGATCACCGGCGACTGAGTTAACGCCAACCTGCTGTAAATCACTGTCATCCATACTGGTAAGCACAGTGACTGCAATCAACAACATATCACCGCCGTGATTTTCTACTGCTTCTCGTGCTTTAGTCATCATACGTGTGCCGCCAGAGGCATGCACATTAGTCATCCAAACACCTAGATCCGCCGCAGCAGAAACAGCTTTGGCAACCGTATTGGGGATATCATGGAATTTTAAATCGAGAAACACATCAAACCCACGATCTGAAAGGGATTTGACTAATTGGGGGCCGGCAGCAACAAATAATTCTTTACCCACTTTTAGGCGGCACTGATTAGGATTAAGCTGATCAGCAAGGCTAAGCGCTGAATTTGAGTTATCGTAATCCAAGGCTACGATAATGCGGGGTTCAGATGATGTCATAGGTTTTTAGTCTCTCTATTAGCACGACCAAGTTTTCGTTTATAGCTGCCCAACATAAGACTGCTAACAGCAATGCCTAATAGTGCTCCCAGCATCAAAAACGCCATTAACCAGAGTCCCAAACTAATATTAGGGCCGGTAAAGTAGATAAAGTCGACTGTTAACAGTTGGTTGTTATGGAAAGCGAACAGAGCACCAACAAAGGCAATAGCCAGTATCAGTATAGCTTTTAGAAACAGTTGTATTGCTCGCACTCAAGTCTCCATTTAATCGAGTGATTGTAAGTTATTGTAACCTCTGACAGGAATACAATAAAACCGTCGATTACTTAATTTTTAACCAATAAAAAATGCCGATGGTAAAACCAGCGGCATTTTTAGACAATCTTAGCATTGAAGTACGAAGAGTTACTTCTTACTACCGCCAAAACGCTTATTAAATCGATCAATACGACCACCGGTATCAGCCACTTTCTGCTTACCCGTATAAAACGGATGGCAAGAAGAACAAACATCAATATGAATGCTTTCTGAGCGTGTTGAACCTACTTTAATTACGTTGCCGCAACTACAGGTAGCTGTCATTTCGTTATAAGCTGGGTGTATATCAGTCTTCATCTCTTACTCCAATCTGCAAACCGCCACCTCAACCTGTTATGCTATAGCACATGAGTACTAACAACATAAACCTGCAAAGCACGGCAAGCTTTTTTAATGAGCGCGGATTCTAGCAGATATTAGGCGTAAGACAAAAGGAATTCTTTAAAGATATGCCACAAACTGGCCCAATAATACTACGAGTTGCAGTTCCAACCCCTCTGCGCCGAACTTTTGACTATATTTTTCCAGAAAATCTACTAAAAGAGCTAGATGGCGACCTTCCTTTGCCCGGATCTCGTGTGGCTATTGAATTTGGCCGCAGGACGCTCGTCGCCCTTATTATCGAGGTCACAGACAGTAGTGATATTGCCCTTGAAAAAATAAAGCCCATTAATGATATTTTAGATTCATCACCCATTCTTTCCCCTGACCTATTAAAGCTGTTTGTCTGGGCAGCCAATTATTACCAATATCCCATTGGAGAGGCATTATTCACTGCTTTACCCGCCCTGCTCCGTAAAGGAGAGGCTACTGAATTACCCACTGTAAAACATTGGAGGGTTTCTGAACTGGGATTATCCGCAGAGACTGAATCACTGGATCGCGCGCCGCGTCAAAAGGCACTCTTGCAGTTTCTTAAAGATAAAACTTCCGCCGTACCTGAAAGTGATTTAACCGGCTTGTTTTCAGCCACCATTCGCAATCAGGTTGAAGCAAAGGGACTGATCGAATCTTTTTTAGCCCAGCACGAGCCGCAGCCCTCAAGTGATGAATTACTGCAACAGGAAAATTTAACCCTTGATCCGCAACAACAGGTTGCGATGGATGCAATCGAACTGCATGGTTTTAGCTGTAACCTAATAGAAGGTGTGACTGGCAGTGGCAAAACCGAAATTTACCTTCAGGCCATCGAAAAAGTTCTGCGTTACAACCGACAGGCCTTGGTACTTATTCCTGAAATCAGTCTTACCCCACAAACTGAAAAACGTTTCACTGACCGTTTTAATACGCCCATAGTGACCCTTCATTCTGGCATGACTGACAAACAACGCTTAGAAGCTTGGATAAAGGCCAAAACGGGTGAAGCCAAAATTATTTTAGGCACAAGATCTGCAATTTTTACTGGCTTTGACGATCTTGGTCTTATCATTCTGGATGAAGAGCATGATTCATCCTATAAGCAACAGGATGGCTTCAAATACTCCGCGCGAGATCTGGCAGTTATTCGCGCGCAACGGGAAGATATCCCAGTCATTCTTGGCTCAGCAACGCCATCACTAGAATCCTTGAATAACTGCATTGAAGGCCGCTATCAACATCTAACTCTTACCCAGCGGGCCAATAACGCAACAGCACCTAGCTGGCGAGTTATCGACCTAAAAACCGAAGCGACTTCTTGCGGTATCGCGCAATCAACCCTCGATGCCATTCAGCAACGATTAGACGCTCAACAGCAAGTGTTAGTTTTTCTTAATCGTCGCGGCTACGCACCCGCACTTGTCTGTCATAGTTGTGGTTGGTCCGCTGACTGCCCAAAGTGCGACAGTAAACTAACCTTTCATCGCGCTCGCGGACGACTTATATGTCACCATTGCGACTATCAACAAAGAAAACCCCATCATTGCCCAAGCTGTAATAGCAAAGACATCATGACCGCCGGTGAGGGAACAGAACAGAGTGAAGAGTTCTTGGCGAAACGTTTCCCCAATAACGAAGTGATTCGAATTGATCGTGATAGCACTCGAAGAAAGGGCGCGATGCAAGAATTTTTTGCCACCGCTGACAGCGGTAAGCCCTGCATACTTTTAGGCACACAGATGCTTGCCAAAGGGCATCATTTTGAAAATGTCACCCTTGTGGTTATTTTAGATGCCGATAGCGGCCTTATGAGCGCAGACTTTCGCAGTCATGAACGCATCGGTCAGCTATTGATTCAGGTAGCTGGGCGCAGTGGACGCGGCAAACTCAAGGGTGAAGTTATTGTTCAAACCCATCAGCCCGAGCATCCAGTTCTAGACCAGTTGTTTAATCAGGGTTATAGACCTCTTGCATTGCAGCTACTACAACAGCGCCAACAGGGTATGCTACCGCCCTGTAGACCTCTCGCCGTTATTCGTGCTGAGTCTACCTATCCCAATCAGGCGATGGAACTACTTGGTTTGGCGCGAAAACTCTGTGACCAACAGCGGGGAACAGAGCCTGATATACAATGTCTAGGGCCATTACCTGCTCTAATGGAAAAGCGTGCAGGTCGTTTTCGCTTTATTTTACAGGTGACGGCCTCCCAGCGAGCTCAGCTACAGAGATGTTTGAGCGCTGTTGCTACCCAGCTAGACAAGGAGAAACTCGCCCAAAAAGTACGCTGGTCAATTGATGTAGACCCTCAAGAGCTATAATCATAAAAAAATGTGACTTTGCTTTGCTTAATCTAGGGCTTTTCACCTACAATTCGGGATAACTAAGAGATTAGGCAGTCATGGCACAAAATTACTCAAAAAAATCCGCCTCTAAGCGCCAAGAAAAGCAACCTAAAAGTGCCTTTCCGGTTTTTGTGTCGGGATTTATTCTAGGGATTGTTGCCTGCCAAGTACTGCCTTTCTTGCTAAAGGAAAGCGCCCAAAATGGGATATCTGGTGATCAAATAATTGATATCAAGACGCCGGTCGTACCCGACTTCCAGTTTCCAAATCTACTCAAAGGCATTGAAGAATCAGACGCAATCTATTTGATTCAGGTCAGTTCTTTTAAAAATGCAGCCGATGCTGAAAGTCTCAAAGTAAAATTAATGCTACTTAATTTTGAGGTTTTTACTGAGGTCTATGAGAAATCTACCGATGATATTTGGTACCGAGTCGTAGTGGGTCCCTTTGCTAACAAACGAGAAAGTAGTCAGGCCAGAAGAAAGTTAACAGACAACAACTACGACTCACT
>JABBBH010000027.1:28455-30213 GCA_018607525.1 SAR92 clade bacterium | reverse complement strand
GCCATATCATCGCGACCCACCGCCGTCATTAATCGGCTAAATATAGAATCACCATTGCCGCCAATCACTAAGAATTTACCATCCTTACAGCGATAGGTATTGGTGGGCACAATCCCCGTAACTGTAGTTCCCGATGGCTGTCTAACAACATCTGCACCATGATATTCTGGAATCACCGCTTCCAGTAAATTAAACATAGATTCATACAAAGCAACATCCACCACTTGGCCCTGACCCTGTTTTTTATCACGCGCATGTAATGCCATCATAATACCGATAACTGCATGCAACCCAGAAACACTGTCACCCAAGCTTAGATTAGGTCGTACAGGCACTTCATCGGGGTAACCATTAAGGTACCTAAAACCACTGATGGCTTCACAAGCAGAAGCAAAACCGGGTTTATTGGCATAGGGTCCAGTTTGACCATAACCAGAAATCCGCGCATAAATTAATTGTGGGTTTTGCTTGCGAAGGGTTTCAGGGTCTAAACCCCAATTTTCCATCACCCCCGGGCGAAAATTCTCAATCACAATATCCGCACTTAGCAAAAGTTCTTTGACAAGAGCTCGGCCCTCTTCGGTTTTTAAGTTCACCGAAATACATTTCTTATTTCTCGCCAAACTTCGCCACCACAATGAGGTGCCCTCTTTGACTTCGCGCCAATTGCGAATCGGGTCACCCCCTGGGGGCTCTATTTTTATAACCTCAGCGCCAAAATAACCCAGCATGCAGCCGGCAAATGGACCCGCAAGCAGCTGCCCTAATTCGATAACTCTTAAACCCTGAAGTGGTTTTTCCATGACTTAATTAATCCAACCATATGCTCAAAATAATAGTCTAACATCCCGTTCAAATTAACGGGAAATACCTTTACCATTAACAAGTAATGACCTTTGCAACCAAGATATGCTAATTTAGGCTTTAATAGGCACAATTAACAGGCAATGAAAATAAAAGCACCTGATAACTGATAACTAATCAATATGAAAAAGACAAAAAAATCCTTAAAAAAAATTGAACAAACCGTGCGTAAATTAACACTACAACAACTCATGATTTTGGTCTTTTTAGCCCTGATGGCCGTTAGCTATTGGTGGATTAAAGCCTATCAATCTTCAGATATTAGCTGGGACGACAGTCAAATAAAACTGCCTAACACTGAGATATTACAGCGACACATAGATCAACAACTAATTACACAATCACAGATAGCCAACGCACCAGGGGCTAATTTAGAGCGCATCATTGACCCACAGGCAATGCAAATAAAACTGACGGGGTTAACTAAAAATGTAACCACCGAAAAAGTGCCCAGCGCCCAAGAGCTAGAGGATTTTTTCCAACAAAATAAACAACAGTATCGGGAACAATCTTACTTTCAACTATCGCAAATCATTTTCACCCATGCCAAATATGGCGGACAGGCTAAGGATGTCGCAAGACAGGCTTTAAGCGATAAAGAGATCGATTTAGCGATAAAGAGTGAGGCGATTAATCTTAATTCAGTTGAGATCGATGAGCACTATGGCAGTGAATTTAGCCAGAAGCTTATTGATTTGTATGTCGATCAAAAGAATGACCCAACCTGCTGGGCAAAACCTGTAACATCCAAGGTCGGTGCACATCTGATCTGTTTTAAACAGGTTAAGCTGGGGGCTATTCCGTCAATCAGTTCAATTAGATCATTGCTAATCAATGATTGGCGTTATGCCATGACCCAGCAATGACCCAGTTAAAGTCCCAAGGCCCTAGGCC
>JABBBH010000027.1:22048-28355 GCA_018607525.1 SAR92 clade bacterium | reverse complement strand
AGGCCCTAGGCCATAAGATCCTTAAAAAATGCTCGCAACCCATCAGCACCGGATTGCTGCCATGTTTTAAGTGCCGCCGTACCAATAATAGCCATATCGGCATGACCGCGAAGAAAGTCCATATCCTGCTTATCACTGATACCAAAACCTACGCCAATGGGCACATCAGTATGCTTGCGACAGCGCTCGATTAAGGCAACAACATCGTCGCCCATATTGGTTTTCGAGCCAGTTACACCTTTTCTAGCAACGGCGTAAACCATGCCACGACTAGCAGCACCTAATTGCGCCAAGCGTTTATCACTAGAGGTAGGCGTCATCAAAATAACAGGCTCAATATCTGCTTCAGCGGCAAGCTTATGAAGATTACCCGCTTCTTCAATAGGTAAATCTGGAAGGATAAAGCCCACACCCCCCGCTGCTTTAAGGCGCTTAATAAAAATATCTTCACCCATCTTAAAAGCGGTATTGTAGTAACCCATCATCAATACTTTAAACGGAAAACGTGCACTCACTTTAGCCATCAATTCAAAACATTGATCAACGGTAGTTCCCGCTTTCAACGACTGTTCATTGGCCTCAACAAATAGCGGGCCATCAGCACTGGGCTCAGAAAAAGGAAACTGCAGCTCGACAATATCCACACCGGCCTCAGCCATTATTTCCAATTCTTTTAAATTATCTTCAAAGGACGGATAACCACACACAACATGCGCCATTACCAATAGATCTTTATCCTTTTTGCGCTCAGCGATAAACGATTGCAAACCCATTACTTTTTCTCCGCGCGATACTGGTCAGCCTTGCCACCAATAAATGCTTTCCATTTAGCATCATCAAGCGCATCTGCAATAGTGAAAATATCCTTATCACCTCGGCCCGACATATTAACCAATACAATTTCATCTTTTTTCATAGTCGCCGCTTCTTTTAGAGCCACAACAAAACCATGAGTACTTTCAAGTGCTGGAATTAGCCCTTCAGAGCGCATAGTTAATTTTAGTGTTTCCTTAACCTCTGCATCTGTAGCCGCTTCAAAGCGTACTCTACCGGTATCATGCAAATGGGAGAAAATCGGGTTCACACCAATATAATCCAAACCCGCAGCAACCGAATGGGTTTCATTCATATTGCCCTCATCATTTTGCAAGAAATAGGTTTTATAGCCCTGTGCAACGCCCACTGAAGCATCGTCATAAGCCAAACGTGCTGAGTGCATATAAGAACCAACACCCTCACCGCCGGCTTCACAGCCTATAAGTTCGATATTAGGTTCATCAATAAAACCTTGGAATAAGCCCATCGCATTTGAACCGCCACCCACACAGGCAAAGACTCTGTCAGGTAATCGGCCTGCCTGTTTAATAATCTGCTCTCTAGCTTCGAGTCCGATAATTGACTGGAACCAACTCACCATTTCAGGGAATGGGTGAGGCCCACAGGCAGTACCCAAAATATAATGCGTATCCTCCATATTGGTTACCCAATCACGCATACATTCATTCACTGCATCTTTAAGTGTTTTCTGGCCATCCTCAACCGCAATCACTTCGGCACCCAGATTTTCCATCCAAAATACATTAGGACGTTGACGAGCAACATCAACCGCACCCATGTAAATCTTACAATCAAAGCCAAATTTTGCCGCCATAGTCGCAGTAGCAAAACCATGTTGCCCCGCACCAGTTTCAGCAATCACGCGTTTCTTGCCCAGTCGTTGCGTCAATAGGCCTTGACCCATCACATTATTAACCTTGTGTGAACCCGTATGATTCAGATCATCGCGCTTCACATAGATCTGCGCACCACCCAGTTGACGGCTAAGATTTTCAAGATGGGTTAATGGCGTCGGACGACCCGAATAATTTTGCAGTAGTGCAACATATTCCTGCCAAAATTTTGGATCCGCTTTGCACTCTCGAAAGCATTCAAGCAGCTCTTCGATAGTTGCGTGTAAAATTTCAGGAAGAAATACACCGCCGTATTCCCCATAGTAGCCCTCTCGGCCGTCGGAGAAATCAAAAATATCCATGGAAATCCTCAGTTGCTGACAGAAACAGCAGCATGCTATTTCTATACATTGAAAAATTATTGTACGGATATTTTATCCAGTTCGATTCAGTGACACAACTTAACTAAGACACTTAACCTGCACTTAGAACAAATAATTTTAAAAAACTAACTAATGACCATCTTATGCACAATGGTCAATGTTTATTTTACCCCCCTATAAACACTGGGTTTGGGTATTTTATCCACATATTTTTCAACAGCTTACCAACCACATATTGTTATAATTTATCATAAAAACACAATATATAGTGTAATAGTGCTTGCAAGACACAAAATGTTGGATACACTCTACTAACTAATAACAAGACTATTTAAACAAACAGCTAACAAAGTATTCAGCAACATCCACTTTCTAAGTGACCGCAAAAACTTTGCAGCAAAAATCGCGGAATACGCAAGACAAATAAAAAGGGTCAGTAATGAGCGCAACTAATTTAAAGACTGTTAAACCAAAAAAAACATTTGATGATATTGAATTCCAAGACGCCTCTCTAGATATCTGGGATAAAAAATACCGTCTTAAAGACAAACAGGATCAACCTGTTGATGCAGATATCCAAGCAACCTATGACAGAGTAGCTAAGGCATTATCGGACGTTGAATCTAAAGCCAAGCGAAAAAAATGGCACGAAAAATTTGTTTGGGCACTACAGAATGGTGCAATCCCAGCAGGACGAATTATCTCCAATGCCGGCGCTCAGGCATACAAACCTGCTACATCTACTATTAACTGTACCGTATCAGGCATTGTCCCTGATTCTATGTCAGGCATCCTAGAACGTAATTTAGAGGCCGGCCTTACTCTAAAAGCAGGCTGTGGTATTGGTTATGAGTTTTCGACCCTACGTCCAAAAGGTGCCTATGTTTCAGGTGCTGGTGCCTATACATCAGGTCCGCTTTCGTTTATGGATATCTATGACAAGATGTGTTTCACCGTATCCTCGGCCGGTGGCCGAAGAGGCGCGCAAATGGCAACCTTCGATGTCAGCCATCCAGATGTATTCGATTTTGTTAAAGCCAAGCGTGAAGATGGCCGTTTACGTCAATTCAACCTATCGCTACTTATTACCGAAGAATTTATTGAAGCTGTACGTAATGATGGCGACTGGAACCTTACCTTCCCAGTAAGTGCGAAAGAAGTTGAAGAAGGTCTTAATCTTAAGGGTGATGATATTGTCTGGAAACCATTCCCAACTACCAGTGGCTATGTGACCAATGATGACGGACTAGTTGCCTGCAGAATTTATGAAACAATTCGTGCCCAGAAGCTTTGGAATGCAATTATGTCATCGACCTATGACTTTGCAGAACCCGGCTTCATTCTTATCGACCAGGTTAATAAGAATAACAACAACTGGTACTGTGAAGATATTCGCGCCACTAATCCCTGCGGTGAGCAACCGCTACCACCCTATGGTAGCTGTCTACTAGGTTCGGTTAATCTAACCAAGTTTGTACGTGACCCCTTTACCTCAGAAGCCTCTTTCAACTGGGAGCAGTATGCTGAAGTGGTTAAAGTCTTTACCCGTATGCTTGATAACGTGGTAGAAATTAACGGTCTTCCACTTGAAGGCCAAAGAAGAGAAATTGAATACAAGCGTCGTCACGGCATGGGCTTCCTAGGTCTTGGTTCAGCCATCACCATGCTATGCATGAAGTACGGTGACCAAAACTCAGTAGAGTTTACTGAAAAAGTTTCACGTGAAATGGCCGTTGCCGGCTTAGAATCTGGCCTTGATCTAGCTAGAGAAAAAGGTCCTGCACCCATCATGGAAGATGATTTCGAAATAACGGCCAACATGATCTTTAAGCAGCCTGAACTTGCTAAAGATGGCATCAAAGTCGGCGATATAGTCAAAGGCAAAGTACTGATGGGCAAATACAGCCGCTATATGCAAGATATTGCCGGTGTTGCACCTGAACTAGCCAATTCAATTATTGAAGAAGGCTGTCGCTTTAGTCACCACAGTTCAATCGCACCTACAGGCACCATCTCACTATCACTAGCCAACAACGTAAGTAATGGTATTGAGCCCAGCTTTGCTCATCACTACTCAAGAAACGTGATCCGAGAAGGTAAAAAATCTAAAGAGAAAGTCGATGTTTTCTCCTTTGAGCTTTTAGCTTATCGTACGTTGATAAACGAAAAAGCTATGCCATTTGGCACAAGTGAAGAAGAAGCATTGCCAGACTATTTTGTGAGCTCTGAAACAATTGAGCCGAGAGCCCACGTGGATATTCAGGCAGCTTCACAAAAATGGATTGATTCATCCATTTCAAAAACTATTAATGTGCCTACAGAATGTGACTATGATGACTTTAAAGACATCTATCTCTATGCCGCAGAAAAGGGACTAAAAGGCTGTACTACGTTCCGCTTCAACCCTGAAGCCTTCCAAGGCGTGCTGGTTAAAGAAAGCGATCTTGAAAATACCGTTTACAGCTTTACTCTAGAAGATGGCTCAACGGTAGAGTACAAAGGAAATGAAGAAATTGAATACGATGGCGAGACTCACACCGCCGCTAACCTATTCGATGCACTTAAAGAAGGTTACTACGGTAAGTTCTAAAAACTGCGTAGAACCCAAAGGACAGATAAGAGGAATAAAATGAGCAAGAAAATTAATCAAAAAATTGTTGGCTATAAAGTAGTCAATGACGAGCCTGCAGTAGAAGAAGTCAGCGCGGCAGAACAGGAAAGTAATATTATTCAGATGCACGAAAAGGTTTCGCGCCCTGAATCATTGGCTGGCAGTACCTACAAAATAAAGACTCCGCTTTCAGATCATGCGTTGTACCTAACTATCAATGATATTGTCTTAAACGAAGGCACTGATCACGAGTTACGTCGACCCTTTGAAGTATTTATTAACTCAAAGAACATGGATCACTTCCAGTGGATTGTTGCACTCACTCGCGTAGTTTCAGCGGTATTCCGCAAGGGCGGCGACTGCACCTTCTTAGTAGAAGAGCTTAAAGCTGTGTTTGACCCACAGGGCGGTTACTTCAAACCAGGTGGTAAATTTATGCCATCACTGGTCGCTGAAATTGGCTGGGCGATCGAAGATCATCTACAAAAAATCGGCATGCTAAAAAAGCCAGAGATTCCTGAGCATCAACAAAAAATCATGGATGAAAAGCGCGCCGAATTTGAAGGTGCTAGTGCTACCACAGCGAAGGAAGAGCCAAGCGACTTCCCCGCAAACGCAGAAGTCTGTAAAAAATGTAGTGTGAAAGCAGTTATCCTTTTGGATGGTTGTATGACCTGCCTAAACTGCGGCGATTCAAAGTGCGGCTAATAGCCAATCTTTGAACTAAAAAAGCGGCTACCTAGCCGCTTTTTTTTATCGCCTAATTTTATTGATATAAATTAGGTAATAACCCATTTTATAGGGCACAATATTCAAAATAATCTCGAAATTATCTATGGAAAATTCGAAAAATAAATACAAAACCGGTCAAATTCGTACCGATAACCGAGCAAAAATAATCGCCATTGCAGAAATGGAATTTGCCGAGTTCGGTTATAAAGGCGCATCCATCATGAATATTGCTAAACGCGCCAATATGCCGCGCGCCAATGTTCATTATTACTTCAAAAGTAAGCTAGAGCTCTACAAAAAAGTACTCACCGACATCTTACAACTATGGAGTCAAGCGTTTAACCAAATCACCCCCGAAGATGATCCTGCAGACGCCATAGCTGCCTACATTAGAGCCAAGGTCATGTATTCCAAGACCAACCCTCTGGCATCCAAAATATTTGCCAATGAAATTATCCATGGCGCCACAAGAATCAACGAGTATTTGAATAGTGATTTTCGCGATTGGCTGAGATCAAAATCTGCAGTGATGGAACACTGGATCAAACAGGGAAAAATGGATCCCGTGGATCCTTTATTTCTGATTATGCTAATTTGGAGCGCAACCCAACATTACGCTGACTTTTCAACACAGGTGAATGCTGTTCTCGATAAAAATGAATTAACCGATCAAGACTTTGAAGACATAGCCAATAACCTCACCCATATTATTCTTAAGGGCTGCGGCATTCAGATAAAATCGCCTCTAATCAGCTAGGCTATTCATAAGTCAGTCACTCACAATCCTAGGGTCCTACAAAAAGAAACCCGCATCAAACTGCGTTGATGCGGGTATCGACTTGCTAAAACATACTAAAAAACTTACTACTTAAACTTTCGATTAAAAAATAATTTAATTAAAAGTTCCAAAC
>JABBBH010000027.1:0-21948 GCA_018607525.1 SAR92 clade bacterium | reverse complement strand
CGGCAAAAGTTGTTGCAAGCAACGCTGTGCCTATGAATTTTATCCATTGTTTAAATTGCATTGTGATTCTCCTTGATTAAAAAAATATTTCCTTCTTTTTTACCCCTAAACTTACTTTGGTAACTTGCCTTGAACACCTTCTACATACCACTTCATGCCCAGCATTCCACCATCCGTCATCACTGTTCCCTCAGGCACTTTTATCTCGCCCGACTGATCTTTGATTGGGCCAGTAAAAGGGTGCAACTTACCCTGCACAATAAGACTTTTAGCCTTATTAACCCGTTCGCGAACTTTCTTTGGAACTGCTTTGTTGTATGGCGCCAAATCTAAGGCATTATCAGATAGGCCGCCCCAAACATCCTCAGACTTCCAAGTGCCATCTAGAACAGCCTGAGCCTTAGCCGTATAAAGTGGTCCCCAATTATGCTCCGTTGCTGTTAAATGCGCCTTAGGGCCATAAACTGCCATATCCGAGTGATAACCCACGGCATATACCCCTTTTTTCTCGGCAGCATTGATAGGTCCAGGAGAGTCAGTATGCTGAGTAACAACATCTACACCCATATTAATCATAGTATTTGCCGCCTCACTTTCTTTACCCGGGTCATACCAGCTGCTTACCCATACCACCTTGACCTCAGCTTTCGGGTTAACTGCTCTAGCTCCCAACGTAAATGCATTGATACCACGTATAACCTCAGGAATTGGGAATGAGCCAACATAGCCTAATAAATTACTTTTGGTCATAAGGCCAGCCACCATACCGGTCAAATAACGACCCTGATAAACGCGATCAAAATAAGTACCCACATTTTTTGAGCGCTTATAGCCAGATGCATGTTCAAACTTTACATCTGGAAATTTTTTCGCAACCTTAAGTGTCGGGTTCATATAACCAAATGACGTGGTAAAAATTAACTTATTTCCCGCTCTAGCCAACTCAGTAATGACCCGCTCTGCATCAGCACCCTCTGCCACATTTTCAACATAGGTCGTCTTAACCTTCTCGCCGAGCTCTTTCACCATGTATTTGCGAGCCTCATCATGGGCATAGGTCCAACCAGCATCTCCCGTTGGTCCTACATAAACAAACGCAACTTTTAGTGGATCATGATTCTTGGCGAGAGCAATTGTTGAAAAGCCCAAACTCAATAAACCAACAATTAGAACCTTAAATAAACAACACTTCCTTATAGCCAACATAGTTTTTTCTCCATTTATAAAAAAATTTTACTTCACCCAAAACCGATTTATTCCAAAGGTTTAATCCAATGGTTTAATGTGCACCATGAAACGACTTACCCAACGACATAGGCGCAAACAACTTGATTCGCTGTTGGTTTCTTGACAGCAAAACCAGTACTACAATAGTTGCTACATAGGGCAGTGTCGCCAGTAGATTCGATGACACCGAAAGCCCAAAACTCTGTAATACCAGATGCATGATGCTCATAAACCCAAATAGGTATGCCCCAAAAACCGCACGCTCTACTCGCCAACTGGCAAAAACTACTAAAGCAAGAGCAATCCAACCGCGTCCCGCAGTCATATTTTCAGCCCATAAAGGGGTATCAATTAACGATAGATAGCCACCGGCTAAACCGGCCATAGCGCCGCCAAAAACAATGGCTAAATATCTGACTTTTAGCACCGACAACCCCAATGATTGTGCAGATTCAGGGGATTCACCTACCGCCTTGACCACCAGGCCGGCTCGAGTACTTTTAAAAAACCAGTAAACAGCTCCTGCTAACCCAATCGAGATATAAACCAATACATCATGAGAAAACAGCACCTTGCCGAAAAAAGGAATACTACTGAGTAGGGGTATCTGAAAGTCAACATTTGTGAGCGCTTCACCCACATAGCTTCGTCCCATAAAACCGCTAAGCCCTACACCTAAAATCGTCAGGGCAAGACCAGTTGCGACTTGGTTGGCATAAAAATGCATAGTAACCACCGCAAACAACAGTGCCATTAGTGCGCCCGCAACCACCGACCCCATAAAGCCAATAAACAGGCTATCTGTATGAAATGCGATCATAAAACCCGCCACAGCACCCATTAACATCATGCCTTCCTGACCTAAGTTTAGAACCCCAGACTTTTCACAGACGAGCTCACCTATAGCAACAATCAATAAGGGTGTCCCCATTCGAATAGTTGCGAACAAAATATTTGCAATAAAATCTATATCCATGATTATTTCCCCTCAATGGCAACAGCCGGTGGTTCGATTGATAACGACTGTTTAACTATTTTTGGAGCTGATTTATGAATAACAATTCGATATCCAATTAATACATCACAGATCAATAAAAATAATAGCAACATGCCCTGAAAGACACCGGTGACAGCCAGAGGTAAATCCAGATGAATCTGTACCATCTCACCGCCCATATACAGCAACGCCATCAGCAGGCCTGCAAATAGAATCCCCAGCGGATGCAATCGCCCCAAAAAGGCAACAATAATGGCCGCATAGCCATAGCCAGGAGAAATATTAGGAACCAACTGACCTATGGGGCCGGTTACCTCACCCGCCCCTGCTAGGCCTGCAAGACCTCCGCATATTAAAAGGCATAACCACACCAAGCGCTTTTCTTTAAAACCAGCAAAATGCGCTGAACGTTCGTCGCCACCCAATACTTTTATCTGGAATCCAATAAAGGTTTTGCTCATTAGCACCCAAACACCCACCATTGCAAAAAGCGCAAATGAAACACCTAAGTGCAGTCGTGTGCCCTCTAATAAAATTGGCATGGTTTGCCAATCAGAAAATAACGCTGACTCAGGAAAATTAAACCCATTGGGATCTTTTAAAGGCCCATGGACTCCATGTAGCAAAATATTGAGGCTTATATAGTTGAGCATGATGGTTGAGAGAATTTCATTGGTATTGAAATAATTTTTAAGAACAGCAGGAATGGCAGCCCATGCCATACCGCCGAGTATTCCGGCCACAAGAACCACAGGCAGCACCCATATCCCCTGAGAATCTAATAGCGCCAGTGCGGCACAACTTCCCACCAAGCCACCCATGAGCAACTGACCCTCAGCACCAATATTCCAGACATTAGCCCTGAAACAAATAGATAGGCCCATTGCGCAGAGAACAATAGGACCTGCCTTTACTAATAATTCTGCAATGCGATAGGGGTCACTAATTGGCATAATCAAAAAGGTATGCAACGCCTGTATAGGCGACTTACCTAGTATCCAAAAGAGGAATGCCCCGCATATAAGCGTTAGCACAGCCGCTAAAATAGGCGATGCATAGGACATCAGCCTAGATTGCTGGCCTCTTGCCTCTAATTTAATTCGCATAAAAACAACTCCTGTAATATAACTTCCTAGGCAACTTGTTGCCTACCAAAAACCCCAGCCATCCAGCTACCCACCTCTTCAATAGAGGTTTCATTTGTTGGCTTAATGGGAGATAACTGACCATCAAAAAGAGCACAGATGCGATCACTTAAGGTAAATAATTCATCAATATCTTCAGAGATAATCAGGATCGAAGCACCCTGATCACGCAACGCAATTAAGGCTTTATGAATACTAGTTGCAGCGCCGACATCAACACCCCATGTAGGATGAGCTGCAATCAAACACCTGGGTGTTTGCAAAATTTCACGACCGATAATAAATTTTTGTAAATTGCCACCAGAGAGGCTTTTCGCCAGACTACCATTGCCACCACACTTAACATCAAACTGATCAATAATACTCTTAGAGAAATTTTCCGTAGCAGATTGATTAACAAAACCTCGAGAGATTAAGCCCTGTAAGAAACCGGTTAATAATGCATTGTCTCGGAGACTCATATCGGGCACAGCGCCATGTCCCAATCGATCCTCTGGTACAAAACCCATACCATAGGCACGGCGTTGCATGGGGTTGGACTGTGTTAAATCGGCATCAGGGAAAGTAATAATATTGAAACCTTCCAATTGAGTTTCGCCACTGAGCACGGACAGCAACTCTGACTGTCCATTACCTGCAACCCCAGCAATACCGAGAATTTCACCCTTTTTCGCGGCAAAGGAAATATTTTTTAGATCAACACCAAAGATATCGGTAGTGGCAACATTAAGTTGGTTAATCGATAAGAAATCAGGCGTATCATTTTTAGCACTGGGATATTCACTGCTAATTTGTGTCTCATCTCCCACCATCATTCTGGCCATGCTAGTAGTACTCTCATCACTGGGAACACAGGACCCAGAAACTCGACCAGCGCGCAACACAGTGGCTGAATCACAGAGCGACTGAATTTCTTTTAATTTATGGCTTATAAATAAAATGCTACTGCCCTCGTCCGCAAGCTGACGAAGGGTGTCAAATAGAGAATCGACTTCCTGAGGAGTTAGAACTGATGTGGGTTCATCTAGGATTAATAATTTAATATCCTGTATCAAACAACGAACGATTTCTACGCGCTGACGCTCGCCGGTAGATAGGGTATGCACCAAACGGTGAGGTTCGAGAGGCATGCCATATTTAGTGGATACCTCAACTATGCGTTTGGCTAGCCGATCCATATCGCTGGCCGACTGCTGATCCAGACCCAAAGCAATATTTTCTACGACAGAGAGTGTTTGAAACAGTGAAAAATGCTGGAACACCATACCAATACCCAGCTCTCTGGCATCAATAGGTGCATTGATGGTTGTTTCCTGCCCCTCCCATAAAAGTTTTCCACTGTCTGGTTTAACCACACCGTAGATAATCTTCATAAGAGTACTTTTACCCGCGCCATTTTCACCCAATATAGCGTGAATACTGCCGGCTTTTACATCAATACTGATATTGTCATTAGCCAAACAGCCCGGGTATGACTTGGTAACACCATCGAGCAATAGGCGAGAATTTGAGGAACCTGAGTTCATCCCTTACAACCTCCATGTTTAGGGTAAGAATAGACTATTTTCATCCAATGAAAGCGCTAAGATTTCAAATATTGACATAATTGTCAAGTATTATTTGTTTATACTAATCTTGAATTAACAAAATTTTCTGTGTTTATTTATCAAGTTGACATAACTGTCAGGTTTTGTAAAATTAACTTATATATTGTCAAAGTGTAGATCATTTTTGACAACGCTATGGAAGCACTACTCAAAGGAATTGAGAATGATAAAGTTTTTGCTTAATCAATCCGAAACAACTATTGATCAAATCGACCCAAATACCTCGGTTTTAGATTATCTGCGAGATAATTTAAATCGTACTGGTACCAAAGAGGGCTGTGCGTCCGGTGACTGCGGGGCATGCACTGTAGTGATTGCTGAAGCAGAGGGTAATCAGCTTGTATACCGCTCCGCTAACGCCTGTATTACTAATATTGGTAGTCTCCACGGCAAGCAGTTAATCACCGTAGAAGACCTTAAAAACGATAATCAACTTCACAACGTTCAACAGGCAATGGTTGATTGTCATGGTTCTCAATGTGGCTTTTGCACCCCCGGCTTTATTATGTCGATGTTTGCCCTACGCAAAAATAATGTTACTGCAGATCCTCATAAAACTATTGAAAGTTTAGGAGGCAACCTATGTCGATGCACCGGTTACAAGCCCATCATACAGGCGGCCAATCAAAGCTTTAAATCCCCTTCCGATGATCAGTTCAGCGAACAACATGATGCTGTTGTTGAGCAACTTGATAGCATTAATCAACAGTATCCCAATGCTCATTTAACACATCTCGATAAGCAGTTCTTTTCGCCGAGTACCTCAGACGAACTGGCAAAGTTATTAGTTGAATACCCAGAGGCAAGATTATTAGCTGGAGGCACTGATTTGTGTCTCGAATTTACGCAATTTTTACGTGAGGCCCAAGTACTTGTTCATACTGGAAGAGTAAAAGATCTGGCGACCGTTGAACTAAATGATAAATCCTTATTGCTCGGTGCTGCCGTTACCTATAGCCATGCGGCTGATCAATTAATTTCTCTTTATCCCGATTTAAAAGAATTAATAGAGCGACTGGGTTCACTTCAGGTGCGTAATCAGGCAACCATCGCAGGCAATATCGGAAATGCATCGCCTATTGGTGATATGCCGCCTGTTTTGATCGCCTTGGGCGCTGAACTGGTTTTACGAAAAGGGGATGAACGGCGAACAATTTCTATTGAAGATTACTTTATTAAATACAAGGTAACTGCACTTCAGACCTCAGAGTTTATAGAAAGGATTATTATTCCTAGACCCGACGCTCTCGCTGATTTCAAAGCCTATAAAATTAGCAAGCGCCTTGAAGACGATATCTCAGCTACCTGCGGTGCTTTTAGCATTAAGATTGATCAGGGTACTGTTAGTGCCATCAAGATTGCCTTTGGGGGTATGGCCGAAATACCAAAGCGAGCAAAACACTGCGAACAGGCATTACTTAATCAGCCATGGAATAGCCAAAGTATTGAACGAGCCATGGTCGAGTTTGAAAAAGACTTTGCACCTATTTCGGACTTTAGAGCCTCGGCAGACTATCGATTAGATGTCTCGAAAAATATGTTACGTAGACTTTATTTAGAGCTCGAAAGCGACTGCCAAACTATTAGGGTGACTCAATATGCGTAACCTACCCTTCCCTCCCGCAGCCAATAACCCTATTGCCACTAAAGGCGTTTTAGGCGTAAGTAAGGTCCATGAAAGTGCGCACAAACATGTCAGTGGTGAGGCTACCTATATCGACGATCAACTATTACCCGCGGATGGACTTCATGCCTATGTGGGGTTAAGCACCGTCAGTCGAGGCGTCATTAAACAGCTTGATCTATCTGCAGTGTTGTCCGCAGAAGGTGTTGTTGATGTGTTAACAATCAAGGATATTTTAGGCCATAAAGATATTGGCCCTGTATTTCCCGGTGACCCCATTATGGTTAATCAGGGTGACTCTGTGCAGTTCTGTGGCCAGGTACTTTTTGCTGTGGCAGCGACCAGTTATAAACTTGCCAGAAAAGCCGCTTCATTAGCCAAGATTGAATATGAAACGGACGAACCCATTGTCACCATTGAGCAGGGGCTAGAGAAAAACTGTTTTGTTCGCCCTAGTCACACGCAGAAACGCGGCAGCCCCAAAGAGACTATCAAAAATGCCTCTTATTCGCTGCAGGGCGAATTTAGAATCGGCGGTCAAGAGCATATGTACCTTGAAGGGCAGGCGTCGATATGCGTGCCCACCGAAGATGGCGGCATGCTAGTTTACAGCTCCACTCAAAACCCTACCGAAGGTCAGAAGTTAGTTGCCGAAGTGCTAGATATTCCGATGAATTTAGTAACCGTGGATACAAGGCGTATGGGCGGTGGTTTTGGTGGTAAAGAAACTAATGCTAATCAATGGGCCTGCATAGCCGCTTTACTGGCGGCAAAAACAGGTCGAGCGGTGAAAATTCGCTTGGCGCGTGCCGATGATTTAAAAACAACGGGTAAACGACACCATTTCTTGAGTCAGTACCATGTTGGCTTTGATAATAATGGTCGTATTAAGGGCCTAGATTTGGCTTTATCGGGTGGTTGCGGTATGTCCCCTGACCTATCTGATGCCATTGTAGATCGCGCTATGTTTCATTCAGATAATGCCTATTACCTCTCTGATGTTGAAGTGATCGGGCACAGAGTAAAAACCAATACCGTCTCCAATACCGCTTTTCGGGGTTTTGGTGGACCACAGGGTGTACTGGCTATTGAGCAAATCATTGATCAAATTGCGCGTGCTGTTGGAAAAGATCCCTTGGATATTAGAAAAGAAAACTTTTATACCAAAGATGGTGGGCGGGATACCACCCATTATGGACAAAAAATTGAGCAGCATATTATTAGCAAACTAGTTGAGCGCCTCGAAGTCAGTTCTCAGTACCGCGAGCGTCGTCAAGCAATAGATACCTTTAACCAATCAAGTCCAATTCTTAAAAAGGGCTTGGCGCTGACACCAGTAAAATTTGGTATTTCATTTACCGTTCAGCACCTCAATCAAGCTGGGGCTTTAATCCATATTTATACTGATGGATCGATCCATCTTAATCATGGTGGAACCGAGATGGGTCAGGGTCTTTTTACTAAAATAGCGCAGGTAGTAGCCAATGAATTTGGCGTGAAGGTAGAGGATATTTTTTGCTCAGCCACAAGAACTGACAAGGTACCTAATACCTCCCCTACCGCCGCCTCATCAGGGACAGATCTGAATGGTATGGCGGCCAAAGATGCGGCAATAAAAATCAAACAACGCTTGATAGATTTTGCCTGTAAGCATTTTAAAATTGATGCAGGTGAGGTTAAATTTTCAGCTGCAGGGGTAACAGCCGATGATAAGCAGTTTAGTTTTGCTGAATTTATTCAGCTTGCCTATATGAATCGCGTTAGCCTATCAGCTACTGGTTATTATAAAACCCCAAAAATTCACTATGATCGTGAAAAAGCTAAGGGCCAACCATTCTTTTATTTTGCTAATGGTGCGGCTGTTTCTGAAGTTCTAATCGATACCCTGACTGGCGAAAATAAGTTACTGCGCACAGATATTTGTCAAGATGTCGGAAAATCGCTTAATCCCGCTATTGATAAGGGCCAGATCGAGGGTGCATTTATTCAAGGAATGGGCTGGCTTACCACTGAAGAACTAGTTTGGGACAATCAGGGTCGCTTACTAACCACAGGGCCTGCAAGCTACAAAATACCGGCTATTGGCGATACACCTTCAGAATTTAATGTGGAATTATTACCCGATAGCGACAATATAGAAGCCACAATTTTTCACTCCAAAGCGGTCGGCGAGCCACCTTTAATGCTTGGTATTTCGGTGTGGAGTGCTATCTGTGATGCGGTTGCTAGCCTGAGAGATCACAGGTTAAGTCCGTTGCTAGATGCCCCAGCAACACCTGAGCGAATTCTAAATGCCTGCAATGAATTGCGTGCCAGGGATTCCTAGGACATTTTGATATGTGGTACGACGTGATTAAACAGCTAGAGTCGGAAAATCAGGATTATGTTCTGGTTACAGTTTTAGGCACCCGAGGCTCAACACCCAGAGACTGCGGTACAAAGATGATCGTCAGCCGCACCAAAAGCTATGCAACTATTGGCGGCGGTCATCTAGAATTTAAAGCCATTGAGCAAGCTAGAAAGCTACTTACTGAGCAACAATCACAGCAAAAATTTGAGCATTTTCCATTGGGTGCAAAGCTCGGACAATGCTGTGGTGGCCAAGCCACCATTCTATTTGAAAGCTTCATCAAAACCAGTATCGATATTATGTTATTTGGCGCCGGGCATGTGGGCAAGGCCCTTGTATCGATTCTTGCTGGTCTTCCTTGCCGAGTTCATTGGGTAGACAGTCGAGAACATGAATTTCCAGACAATCTCGCTAGCAATATCTCCAAAATAGTCAGCGACTCCCCCAGTGATGAAGTGAAGACAATGCCAGAAAACGCTTACTACGTGATTATGACCCATAACCACCCACTAGATTTTGCTATTTCAGAATCCATATTAAAAAGAAATGACGCCCATTATATTGGTCTGATTGGTTCAAAAACCAAATGGAAACGCTTTCAAATGCGCTTTGAGCATAAGGGCTATACATCGGAACTTTATAGCTCTATTCGATGCCCCTTAGGGCATAGCGATGTCCCTGGCAAATTACCCTCAGAGGTTGCTGTTGCTGTTGCAGGTGAAATTATCTCCCTTTATCACCAGCAGCAATCTAAACAGCTGAAAAAACAGGGGGTTGATTGGAAACATTTAAAACGCTTTACGGCCACCAATACGAATCTACCTTTAAGTGAAACTCAGGACCTTTGACATGGATAGCACTAATTCGAAAAAGACGGCACTACAAAGCACACAAGTTGTCATTGATGGCAACTTACAGCCAGCTCAAATAGTGATTGAAGACGGAAAAATTAGTCAGATCAATAAGTATAAAACCACTCAAGACTTTCCCGTAGAAGACGTTGGAGATCTAGTAATTATGCCTGGCTTAGTAGATACGCATGTGCATATTAACGAACCTGGCAGAACCGAATGGGAAGGTTTTAATACTGGAACTCAGTCCGCCGCGGCCGGAGGAATAACCTGCGTGGTTGATATGCCACTCAACTGCACACCAGTGACCACCAATGTCGATGCACTTCAACAAAAAATGGCCGCATTGGATAATAAATTATGGATTGATTGTGGTTTTTGGGGCGGCGTGATTCCTGAAAGCTTGGATGATCTTGATGAGCTAATTAAAGCCGGTGTTTTAGGCGTAAAGTCATTCACCATTCATTCTGGAATTGACGATTTCCCGAAGGTGGAAGCTGAGCATCTGTCACAGGCGATTGAAATATTGGCAAAGTACAACGTACCCTATCTAATTCATGCGGAACTTGATAATCAGGAGCAAGAACCCCCTCAAATTGGTGATAAATACCAAAGTTTTTTGTTGTCACGCCCTAAAAGTTGGGAAAATGACGCCATTGATATGATGATTGATCTGGCAGAAAAAGCCAAGGATAAAGGCGTATTAGGTAAGATTCATATTGTGCACCTATCCTCCGCTGAAGCCCTGCCTGCCATACGATCAGCCCAACAGCGCGGACTTAATTTAACCGCTGAATCTTGTCCGCACTATTTAACCCTATTTGCCGAAAACATTCCCGACGGGAAAACACTGTTTAAATGCTGTCCTCCCATTCGAGAGCTAGATAATCGCGAGCAACTTTGGCAGGGTTTGGCAGATGGCACCATTTCATTTGTGGTGTCAGATCACTCGCCTTGCACCCCCACACTTAAGCATATTGATACTGGCGATATTGAAAACGCCTGGGGCGGTATTTCTTCTTTGCAGTTTGGTCTTTCAATTATTTGGACAGAAGCGAAAAAACGCGGCTTTGATTTGGCTGAAGTCGTCAACTGGATGGCAACTGAACCGGCAAATTTTGCCGGCCTTGGTAATCGCAAAGGAAAAATTTCCTGTGGCTATGATGCTGACTTAGTTCTGTTTGATTCTGAAAAAAATTACTGTATTGAGTCTAAACTAATTAAATATCGCCACAAAATTACACCCTATGAAGGACGAATAGTCACCGGCATGGTCAAAAGAACCTATGTTCGGGGTGAGGTTGTCTATAAAGATAATAAATTATTAGGAAAGCCTATTGGTAAGCCAATTTTGGCCAGCCGCTAATCATAAAACGGGAAGGAACCCATGAATAACAATCAAACTTTAAGTGATAATTCATTCAGTCAATATATTGATCTCGCCAGCGAAAAAGTAGGCGGTCGAGCTATTGATTGCAGTGATGAATGGTTTGCTAACTGCTCTAATTTGGTGAAAAAAGGTCGCGGTGAATTCAAAGAAGGATACTTTGTTGATACCGGTCAGTGGATGGATGGATGGGAATCACGTCGAAGCTTTAAACGGCATTGGCGACAAGGCATTGAAGAAGACTGTGACTGGTGTGTTATTCGTCTGGGTATTTCCGGAGTTATCAAAGGCTTTGATATAGATACTAATCATTTTCGCGGCAATGCACCTGAAAAAGTCTCTGTTGAGGCAGCTGTTATTGAAACTGATGACTTTGAACATGCCAATTGGACTGAAATTCTCAGTATTTGCGAAGTTGAACCCAATCAACCCAACCCGTTTACTTGCGAGAGCACAAAATCGTGGACACATGTTCGCCTTAAAATTTATCCCGATGGTGGTGTTGCGCGCTTTAGAGTCTTTGGTGAAGCAAAAATAGACCAAAATAACTTTATCCCTGGTGAATTGGTCGATTTAGCCTGTGTAGCAAACGGGGGTCGAGGCATTAAAGCTAGCGATATGTTCTTTAGCTCACCAAGCAATCTTATTATGCCCAGCAAAGGTCTTAATATGGGAGACGGCTGGGAGACCAAAAGGCGTCGCGATGATAAAAATGATTGGGCAATTATCAAACTAGGGGCCGCCGGCACCATACGCAAAGTCATTCTCGATACAGCTCATTTTAAAGGAAATTACCCTGATCAATTTTCGCTAGAAGCGACTCACTGCAACAATGATCAACTTGAGAGTGCGGCATGGCAAACCGTTATTGAAAAAACCGCACTGCAATCAGATCGCGAGCATTTATTTATTCAGCAAATTTGTTGTGATGAATTAACTGAATTTACACACGTCAGAATCCATATATACCCCGATGGCGGCATCAGTCGGTTGCGTATCTTTGGCTTCCCTAATTGGAGGGCAATTTGAATGGATCTTCAGTCGCTAAATACTTTACCTATCGATCAAGCTAATCATCTTTTTATGCAGTGCTGTACCAGTGAACGATGGATTGAAGAAATGGTCGCCAATCGCCCTTTTGCAGACATCCATAGTTTGCGTGAAACAGCTGACCATATTTGGAATCATTTAACCGAAAAAGATTATCTTCAAGCTTTTGAAGGTCACCCTAAAATTGGTGATGTGGGTTCATTGAAAGCTAAATATGCAAATACCAAGGAATTGGCAAGTGGCGAGCAATCTGGGGCAAATTGTGCAACGGACGAACTAATCGCCAAGCTAGCTGATAGCAATAGCGAATATGAGGAAAAATACGGCTTTATTTTTATTGTCTGCGCTACCGGTAAAAGCGCTAAAGAAATGCTCGCGTTGCTTCAAGATCGACTAAACAACGACCGTCGGAAAGAGCTTGAAATTGCCAGTAAAGAACAACGCAAAATATTCCACCTTCGTCTGGAGAAACTGTTATGAGTTCTATTAGCACCCATATTTTAGATACTGCACGTGGCATCCCCGCGCCTAATGTCAGTATCAGGCTTCATAGGCTTAAGAACGATCAATGGGACTGTATCGGTGAAGGTAAAACCAATTCCGATGGACGTGTTAAAGATATTCATGCACCACAGCCTAATTTATCAGCCGGTATCTATAAGATGCATTTCGCTACAGGGGATTATTTTTTAGAAGCGGGTGACGAAATTTTTTATCCCTACGCTGAGGTGGTTTTTGTGATTGACAAGAATACAGGTCATTACCATATTCCACTGTTGCTCTCGCCCTTTGGTTATTCAACCTACAGAGGTAGCTAATGAACAATATTAAAATTCCATTAACACCACTTTCCAGTGATGTTTTTGCGCCCTTTGGCGATGTTATCGAGGTATCTGATAGCAATAAAATTTTTCCAATCAATGATGGGCTGGCCAATCGTCACCATGATGTGGCTCAGGTCGATGTAGACGAGCAGAACGGTCATGCCATTATTAGTATTATTGATACTAAAAGCACGCCACTCCCTCTAAGAGTTTTGGTTATGGAGCGTCATCCTATTGGCAGCCAAGCATTTATACCTATTGGCAACAGACCCTATGTTGTTTTGGTAGCCCCTTCTGGTGACTTTGACCATCAAAATCTACAGGGTTTTCTAGCACAACCCCATCAGGGTATTAATTATGCTAAGGGCACATGGCACCATGCCTGTATAAGCCTTGATGATTCAAACCAATTTTTGGTGATTGATCGTGGCGGTCAGGGAGAAAACTGTGATTTTGTATCAATCCCTGAATCGGTCAATATCATTATCGATAGTCTGGATTAAATATGAAACAGGTACACCGCGGTTCAATTATTCATTTTCTAGGTGATCCAGATAGTGCTGATAACCAATGCTATGAGTATTTTTCGGATGGCCTAATGATCATAGAAGATGGCCTTATTCAGGGCCTGTGCGATGCAGCACAGGGCATTAAAAACCTAGAGCCTGATGTGCCAGTCATTGAACACTTGGACAGCCTAATCATGCCTGGCTTTGTAGACTGTCATATCCATTTTCCACAAACCGAAGTGATTGCCGCCTATGGTGAACAACTTTTGCAATGGCTTAATAAATATACCTTTCCAGCTGAGAGTAAATTCAAAGATAAAACTCATGCTAAAACCATGGCAGAACAATTTTTAAATGAACTATTAAGAGCTGGTACAACCACCGCCTTGGTTTTTGGCACAGTGCATAAACAGTCAGTGGATGCTTTTTTTGAGGCCTGTGAAAAACGCAATCTGCGCATGATAGCGGGCAAGGTAATGATGGATCGTAATGCGCCTGAATACCTAACCGATGATCCAGAATCTAGCTATGCTGATAGTAAATATCTCATTGAAAAATGGCATAACAGAGGGCGATTAAATTACGCAGTCACACCAAGATTTGCGCCCACATCAAGTCAAGAGCAACTTCAAAAAGCGGGGCAATTACTCTCTGAATATCCCGATGTGTACATGCAAACTCACTTATCTGAAAACCGTGATGAAATTGCCTGGGTTAAAGAGTTATTCCCTGAAAGTGAGAGTTATTTAGATACCTATGATCATGCGGGGCTTCTAGGGCGCCGCAGTGTATTTGCCCACTGCATCCATCTGGACGATAAAGAATGGCACCGAATGGCTGAGAGCCAATCAGGTATAGCTTTTTGTCCTACTTCGAATTTATTTCTCGGCAGCGGCTTGTTTAATTTAAATCGAGCGGTGAAAGAAAAAATCAATGTGGGGCTTGGCACCGACGTAGGCGGCGGCACTAGTTTTTCTATGCTGCAGACGCTGAACGAGGCCTACAAGGTTTTACAGATGCGTGGCGAGACATTATCTATCTTAAAAATGTTTTATTTAGCCACGCTGGGTGGCGCAGAAACCTTAGATTTAAGTGACAAAATTGGCAATTTTGGAATAGGTAAAGAAGCTGATTTTATTGTTTTAGATAAAACCTGTACGCCACTGATAAAAATGCGCCTTGAGAAATGCTCTGACATCTTAGAAGAGCTTTTCGTACTCGGCATACTGGGTGATGACCGCGCAGTAAAACAGACATGGTCTGCAGGACAAAAAGTACATGATCGGGATCAAGTAAATTAAATCAGATTCCAATTTTTTAATAGTTAGTAACAAGGAATGTTAAATGGATGTATATATTGTTGATTGGTTAAGCCTAATTTTTCGCTGGTTACATGTCATTACTGGCGTAGCCTGGATAGGCGCTTCGTTTTACTTTGTCTGGCTCGACAATAGCCTACAGAATCCACCGCAGTGGAAAAAAGACAAAGGCATCAAAGGTGATTTATGGGCTATTCATGGCGGTGGAATCTATGAGGTTGCCAAGTACCGCTTACAGCCAGAAAAAATGCCCGAAACCCTGCATTGGTTTAAATGGGAAGCCTATACCACATGGATAACAGGCATGATTCTGCTTGCTATCATTTATTATTTAGGTGCAGATTCTTATTTAATTGATAAACGCGTTGCAGATTTAAGTCAGCTGCAAGCAATAGCCATAGGTCTTGGAATTATTGCCGGTAGCTGGATTGTGTATGAGTTAATTTGCTCAAGCCCAATCGCCAAAAATGGCTTCGTTATTTCAGCTCTATTAATTGTATTTGCAACCATCACTGCCTATTGTTTAGCGCAATTATTCAGTGGTCGTGGTGCCTATATTCATTTTGGCGCAGTGATAGGTACATTGATGGCGGGCAATGTTTTTCGAGTGATTATCCCGGGTCAAAAAGCGCTAGTAACCGCTATCAAAAATGGCGTGGAACCGGACGAGAAATGGGCGATTAAAGCTAAGCTGCACTCTACGCACAATACTTATCTGACTCTTCCTTTGCTGTTTATTATGATTAGTAATCATTATCCAATGACCTATGACCACCATCTTAATTGGCTAATCCTATTGGTTATTACTGCCATAACAGCAGTTGCGCGACAATTTTTTATTCTTAAACACAAAGGGATTCATCGACCAACACTGTTGGTAGTTTCGGCAATGGCAACACTGATATTGGCTATTATGATAGCGCCAAAACCTGCCCCCATAGTTAGCCAAATAAAAAATATTGACCAAGCTCAACTAAGTGCTCAGGTTTTGTCTATTATTAAAGAACGCTGTGCAACCTGCCATGCGAAAAACCCTACTGATGAGGTATTCACAGTAGCTCCAGGTGGCGTAGCACTTGAGACCATGAATGACATTTACCAGTGGGCACCTCAGATAAACAGCCGAAGTGTGCAGTCACATAACATGCCGTTTATGAATAAAACAGGTATGACTCAAGAAGAGAGAAATACTGTAGCTCGCTGGTTAGCTGTTAAAAATAAAGACCGTTAATAAAACCGGCTTTTAAACTATTTCAATGCATAGATATCAATTTTTCAATTGGTATTTGTGATGCTTTAACTAAATCCCGTTTTGAAGGGAAAAAACAAAAGGACTTGTACTGTGAGTAAAATGAGAGCTGTTGATGCTGCTGTTGCAGTGTTAAAAAAAGAAGGTATTAATAATGCCTTTGGTGTGCCTGGTGCCGCTATTAATCCATTCTATTCTGCTATGGAGGCCGGTGGTGGTATTGAACATCACCTTGCACGACATGTGGAAGGTGCGTCTCATATGGCCGAGGGCTACACCCGAGCTAAACCCGGCAATATTGGAGTCTGTATTGGTACTTCGGGACCTGCTGGGACCGATATGATTACTGGTCTGTACTCTGCAATAGCAGATTCAATTCCTATTCTCTGTATTACCGGTCAGGCGCCTCGCGACAAACTGCATAAAGAAGACTTTCAGGCGGTTGATATTGAAAAAATTGCTGAGGGCGTTACCAAATGGTCGGTGACTGTTCGAGAACCAGCACTAGTCCCAAGGGTTTTTCAAAAAGCCTTTCATGTAATGCGCTCCTCGAGACCGGGTCCTGTTTTAGTCGATCTCCCTATTGATGTTCAGCTGGCTGAAATTGAATTTGATATCGATAGCTATGAACCAATGCCAGTCTACAAACCAAAGGCCACAAAAGCTCAGATTGAAAAAGCACTGACGATGCTTAATGAGGCAGAACGCCCGCTGATTGTATCTGGGGGTGGTGTAATTAACGCTGATGCCAGCGAAAAGTTGCAGGAATTTGCAGAAATTATGGGTATACCGGTGATTCCCACATTGATGGGTTGGGGAACTATCCCAGATGATCATCCGTTGATGGCGGGTATGGTGGGATTACAAACCTCACACCGCTATGGAAATGCCACCATGCTTGCCTCGGATTTTGTATTTGGCATTGGCAATCGCTGGGCCAATCGGCATACGGGTTCTGTGGATGTGTATACCAAGGACCGTAAATTTGTACATATTGATATAGAACCTACCCAGATTGGTCGTGTTTTTGAGCCTGACTACGGCATAGTTTCCGACGCAGGAATGGCATTAGAGTTATTAGTGGAACAAGCGAAAGATTGGAAAAGCAAAGGAATTTTAAAGGATCGTAGTAACTGGGTACTGGAATGTAGAGAAAGAAAAACCAGCACAAGCATGTTACGAAAAACAAATTTTGATGACGATAAAGCTAAAATTAAGCCACAAAGGGTGTATGCCGAAATGAACAATGCCTTTGGTAAAGATGCCTGCTACGTTACCACTATCGGCTTATCGCAAATTGCAGGCGCACAATTTTTACATGTATATAAGCCTCGCCATTGGATCAACTGTGGGCAGGCTGGTCCGCTGGGGTGGACTGTACCAGCCGCTTTGGGCGTTTGCGTTGCCGATCCTGAGCGACAGGTAGTAGCGCTATCAGGGGACTATGACTTCCAATTTATGATTGAAGAACTAGCGGTTGGTGCTCAATTTAAGCTGCCCTATATTCATATTCTGGTCAATAACTCTTATCTTGGGCTTATTCGTCAAGCTCAGCGTGGATTTGAAATGGACTACGGAAAAATGGACTACGGTGTGCAATTAGCATTCGACAATATACATACTGAACAGGATAGCGAGATTCACGGCTATGGTGTAGATCATGTAGCTGTTGTTGAAGGACTTGGCTGTAAAGCAATAAGAGTAAGCAAACCTGGAGATATAGCCGGCGCTCTACATTTAGCGCAGGAATGGATGCAGAAATATACTGTGCCTGTTGTTGTAGAGATTATTTTGGAGAAAGTGACCAATATTGCTATGGGAACAGAAATTGACAATATCACTGAACATGAAGATCTAGCAGAAAATATTAGTGATGCGCCTACGGCTATTGCTTTCGATAAAGACTATCTGGATAAAGAATTTGAAGACAAGGTGAGCTGATTCTATTTAGGATTTGCCCCTGCTTATGCTTCAAATTGAATATATTTTGAATAAACAAAGGACTGATTAATGCCAAAATTATGTGCCAACCTATCTATGCTATTTAATGAATATGAATTTCTCGATAAATTCGAGCGGGCTGCTGCTGCCGGCTTTAAAGGCGTAGAGTACTTATTTCCCTATGCATATTCTGTAAATTCTATTAAGCAACGATTAATGGATAACCAATTAACTCAGGTGCTATTTAATCTTCCGGCCGGCGACTGGGATGCTGGTGAACGTGGGATTACCTGTCACCCCGATCGTATCAGTGAATTTCGCGATGGAGTTGAGCGAGCGATTGAGTACGCCAAGGCTCTTAACTGCAATCAATGTAATACCTTAGCTGGGATTGTGCCTGATAATGTGAGTTATGAGTTAGCAGAGGAAACGCTAATTGATAATCTTCGATTTGCGGCAGATAAGCTTAAACAGCATGATATAAAACTCCTAGCTGAGGCCATTAATACCTTCGATATCCCCGGATTCTTTCTTAATAATAGTGCTCAATCTATAGCGCTGATTAACAAAATTGAAAGCGATAACCTGTTTTACCAATATGATATTTATCATATGCAACGAATGGAGGGCGAGGTGGCAAATACTATACAGCGCCACCTTCAATCGATTGGGCATATTCAATTAGCAGATAACCCCGGACGTCACGAACCAGGTAGTGGTGAAATTAACTACGATTTCTTACTAGGGTTTATTGATAAATTAGGCTATGAGGGTTGGGTAGGCGCTGAATATATCCCCGCCAACGGCACCGAACAGGGCCTGGGTTGGCTCAAGCAATATGCTTAGTGGTTGAATAACATAAATACACATTTTTAAGGAGAACATAGATGGCCAATATTGGTTTTATAGGGACGGGGATTATGGGTTTACCCATGGCACAAAATTTACAAAAGGCAGGACACCACCTGTTTTTTTCTGAGCTATACAAAAAAACACCTAAAAAACTTTTAGGTGATCTGGGGAAGGCATTAGGAACCCCTAAAGCCGTTGCGGAGGCCGCAGACTTTATCATTACCATGGTGCCAGATACGCATCATGTCGAAGATGTTTTATTTAGTGACACTGGTGTGGTTCAGGGTCTTTCAAGAGGAAAGGTGGTGATTGATATGAGCTCCATTTGTCCTATTAAAACCAAAGAGTTTGCCAAACGCGTTGCTTTACTAAAATGTGAGTATATTGATGCACCTGTCTCAGGTGGTGAAGTAGGCGCTAAGTCAGCGACATTAACCATTATGGTAGGTGGCACTGAGACAGCATTTCAGCGAGCTATGCCATTGTTTGAGTCTCTGGGTAAAAATATCACTCATGTGGGAAAAAATGGCGCAGGTCAAACCTGTAAGGTGGCTAATCAAATTATCGTTGCGCTAAATATTCAGGCTGTGTCTGAGGCTCTATTATTTGCCTCTAAGGCAGGCGCAGACCCCCAAAAAGTCCGCGATGCCTTGATGGGTGGTTTTGCTTCTTCAAAAATTTTAGAGGTTCATGGGCAAAGAATGCTGGATCGTACATTTGATCCGGGTTTTAGAATTCGTTTACACCAGAAAGACCTAAATTTGGCTTTAAGTAGTGCAAGAGCCATTCAAATGACATTACCTAATACAGCTAATACGCAGGAGCTTTTGAACAGCTGTGCTGCACAGGGTAACTCTGAGCTTGATCATTCTGCTTTGGTAACTGCTCTTGAAACCATGGCTGATCACAAGCTTAAAGTCGGTGATAGTTAATCTGTTAGTTAGGTTTATTATCAATATCTAAATTAAAAAACCCTTTGGTCATATTTACTAAGGGGTTTTTTCTTTTAGGGTCTTTAAAGTTTAAAAGAATAGGAGTAATTTAATTAGCCCATCTTAACTTTCCTGAGGCGTTTAGATTATGGAATTACTCTTTTCTTATGGCACCTTACAGCAAGAGAATGTTCAGATAGCAAACTTTGGACGCGTACTAAAAGGCAATTCTGATGTTTTACCCCGTTACAACCTAGATCAGCTGAAAATATCCGACAAAAAAGTTTTAGACCTCAGTCATGAGGAATTTCACCCTATTTTGAAATATACCGGCGACAATAATGATGAGGTTTCAGGTACGATATTTGAATTGACTAAAAGTGAAATCAAACGAGCTGACGATTACGAAGTAGATGACTACAAAAGAGTCAGAGCAAGACTTAAATCCGGTCGTAACTGCTGGATATATGCTGCAGCTAAGTAGCTATTTTTAACTAGCTTTAACTTCTTGCACTAACACAAAGGGCGGCAAAACTAGCGCCCAAACTAGACTATTTTGATCATACCAGCTCTGTGCCTGTTGATTCGACACATCACTCATCTTGCCTTCGGCAAGCCACTGCTTAACCTGTTCAGTATCGTCCTGATTCAGGGCTATAGCTACTTTAATTAGATCAAAGCCTTTATCTACAGCGACTACACTGCCTGTTGCATAGTGCTTTTGTAACTGATGCCATTCTATTTTTGCAGTTTCACCATTTAGCCTAGCTATGAGTTCGTTGGTGTCTTCTGGTGATTGCATTTTGTCTTATGCCTCAGTTTGCCATTGGCAAAAATTCTTAAGCAGTTGCAAACCTGCATCAGCACTTTTTTCTGGGTGAAATTGCACAGCAAATAAATTACCTTGCTGTAGGGATGCGGCAAATTCTAGACCATAGTCGCAGATTGCGAAAACATGGGGGTTATTGACTGATTCAACATAAAAGCTATGTACAAAATAGAAGCGACTCCCCTGCTGAATACTGTGCCAAAGCGGGTGGTCCTGTTGCTGAGTAACATTGTTCCAACCCATATGAGGGACTTTAAGCTTTTTGCCCTGAGCATCTTTATGGCTATCACCAAAATATTTTACCTGACCAGGCAAAATATCTAAGCAGTCGATGCCGCCATTTTCTTCACTGGCTTGCATCAGTGCTTGCATACCTACACAGATAGCAAGAACAGGCTTTTCTTGGATAGCCTGCTTAACTACTCTGCCGATATCAAGTCGGTTAATTTCATGCATACAGTCGCGTATAGCACCGACTCCAGGGAAGACCACACGGTCGGCATTTTCTACCACCTTAGGGTCTGAGGTTACGGTGATTTTAGCCCCAGCGGAAACATGTTCTAGGGCTTTGGCTACGGAATGGAGATTTCCCATTCCATAATCAATAATGGCGATGTGATCGCGAAAGTCACTCATAATTTATTAGCTTGCAATGAGGTGTCTACAGGGTGCCTTTGGTGGAGGGCATCACACCTGACATGCGTGAATCATGGCTAACGGCGACTCGCAAGGCACGACCAAAAGCTTTAAATATAGTCTCAACCTGGTGGTGAGCATTAGCCCCTCGCAGATTATCAATATGCAGGGTCACTAGAGCGTGGTTGACGAATCCATGAAAGAACTCGGAGGTTAGGTCAACATCAAAGGTACCTACATGGCTGCGCACAAAGTCCACATTCATAATAAGCCCTGGTCGACCCGAAAAGTCCATCACTACTCGTGAGAGTGCTTCATCAAGGGGCACGTAGGCATGGCCGTAACGTGTAAGACCTTTTTTGTCACCAACGGCCTTATCAATTGCCATCCCTAGGGTAATGCCAATATCTTCGACTGTGTGGTGATCATCAATTTCTGTGTCCCCAGTTGCCTTGATATCAAGATCTACCAAACCATGACGGGCAATTTGATCAAGCATATGGTTCAAGAACGGAACCGGTGTATCGAGGTTTGCTTTACCAGTACCATCAAGATTTACACTGATAGTTATCTGTGATTCCAGTGTATTGCGCGTAACGGTTGCGGTGCGCTCGGCCAT
>JABBBH010000068.1 GCA_018607525.1 SAR92 clade bacterium | reverse complement strand
TGAGCACTTTGTGGCCTCAGATCAGCTAGCCCTTTTGCCAGTAACGCAGCGTTTTGCGGTACTTGAAGAGGGCGATGTAGCAACTGTGACCAAAGATGAGGTCAGTATTATTGATGCCTCTGGTAAAGAAGTTGAGAGAGCGATAGAAATATCGGATATCTCAACCGATGCTACGGGTAAGGCGGGTTATAAGCATTACATGCTTAAAGAGATATTTGAGCAGCCAGAAGCTATTCGAAGAACCCTTAAGGATCGTTTAATAGATGGCGCTATTTCCTCTGATGCTTTTGGTGCAGGCTCTGAGGATATCTTTAGTAAGATAAAGCATGTACAAATCGTTGCCTGTGGTACCAGCTATAACGCAGGTATGGTGGCACGCTATTGGATTGAACAGTATGTAGGCATTAGCTGTAGCGTCGAAATAGCCTCAGAATTTAGATATAGAAAATCTTTTGTGCATCAGGATTCGCTGTTAGTGACACTTTCCCAGTCAGGTGAAACTGCGGACACCTTGGCTGCCTTAAGGCTTGCAAAGTCGCTAGGCTACCTTGCCTCACTGACTATCTGTAATGTAGAAACTTCAAGCTTGGTTAGAGAGTCTGATTTAGTTTATTTAATGAATGCAGGACCAGAAATCGGCGTAGCATCAACCAAAGCCTTTACCGTACAGTTGGCCGCCCTTCTTATGCTTTCTGCTGCAATATGCCAAGCGCAGCAAATAAAATCTGCATTTTTCCAGGATGCTATTGAGGCGTTATTAGCATTACCTGCGCAAATGGAGCGCGCCTTTAGTTTAGAGCAGCCCATTAAAGTCCTCTCTGAGCAGTTTGCTGACAAACAGCATGCACTTTTCTTAGGTCGAGGTGATCAGTATCCGGTGGCAATGGAAGGTGCTTTAAAGCTTAAAGAAATTTCATATATACATGCAGAGGCCTATGCCGCGGGTGAGCTTAAGCATGGTCCTCTAGCGCTTATAGATGCTGATATGCCAGTGGTTGTGGTGGCGCCAACCAATGATTTACTAGATAAATTAAAGTCTAATATTGAAGAAGTTCGAGCTAGAGGCTCGGTGATGTACGTGTTTGCCGACAGCGATGATCACTTTGAAAGTGAGGATGGCTTAGAGGTGGTTAATATGGCCCATGCCAACCCATTGATTGCGCCCATACTGTTTATTATTCCGTTACAGTTTTTATCTTATTATGTTGCCTTGGTAAAAGGCACTGATGTTGACCAGCCAAGAAACTTGGCGAAATCGGTGACGGTCGAGTAATACTAAATTTATTATTTAGCAATAGGTTAAAAAATTCACTTTCAAACCGCTATCTATTTGATATGATGTGATTTAAATCACCCTTGATATGGTATAAAAATGAAAAAATTACTTCCTGTGTTCTTAGTTGCTGCTCTGTCTGGTTGTGCAATTTTTGTGGATGAGTTTCAGTCGAATCAAAGAATGGTCCTAGATTATTTGTTGTCTGACCTTCCCTTACCCAAAGATGCAGACATCATCAAGGACCCAACAGTAATTTTGGGTACCGGTAATTCAATATCAGGTCGGGTGGTGTTGGTTTCAAGTTACACGCCAGCTGAAAACCTTATTTTTTATGGCAATGAAACCCCGACTACTGGCTGGACCCTTGTAAGTTCTAAAGTAGGTGAAGAAATTACATTGGTTTATACCAAAGAAGGTCGATACGCTACGATTGATATATCGCCCAAAACCAACTTTGAATCATTTATTCAGGGTAGTTATGGCAGTGATATTATGATTTCTATGGTTCACCCGGATGCGATTGCAGTTCAGAACCCATATCAGGGTCTGGATTATGGCAACCTTCCAGAAACTCCGTAAAAATCGACAATTAATAAGTGTAGCCACAGCTAGTCTAGATTACCTACTAGCTGTGGTTTTATTTAGCTGTAATACTAATTATTAAAGAAAATTATAATCTACGCTGTATTCTTAACAGCATTTAATTTTAAATCTTTGTGCTAAAAATTTATCTTTTCAAAACAACTGTCTAAAATCTAAGAATTAGTGGGTAAAATATCTATATATTTGCCTGTATTCAATTTAGTATTAAATATTAATCATGACTGGGGTCAGTTTATGCAATCTGTTAAATCAAAATTAATGGCAAGAATTTTTTTAGTTGTTGCCAGTATCTTTTTGTCTGGTGAGGTTTTTTCAAATAGTCTTAGCGACGTTCAAGAGCTATGTAGCACTGTTTCTGATAGCAACCGTCAATTAGCTAAAACTGCGGGTTATGATATTGATGAACTTTGTAGCACCTTTGGCGCTTTAGATTTAGAAGAACTAACTGCCTATGAGGACCCTGCTCCTGATACACCAAGGGCTACAGTTTCTTCAGCACCTGTGGTTAACCCAGAGAATGAAGAAGTAGATGAAGTTAAACCAAAACCAGTCCAAAAGTCTAAATTAAAACCCTATGGCTATGATCTTTTTGCTAATGAGCCGACTAATTTTGCGATGCCCTTAAATATCCCAGTTTCGCCAAATTATATCTTGGGGCCTGGCGATGAGTTAATAGTTATTTTTTACGGCAAATTAAATGAGTCTTCTGTTGTAAGTATTAATCGAGATGGGTATATCGATCTCCCTGAGTTAGGTCCGGTGCTTTTATCGGGTTTAACTTTTAGCGAAGCGAAAAGTATGCTTCAGTCGCAAATTGAATCTCAAGTAATTGGCACCAAAATTAACATCAGTTTAGGAGCCTTGCGATCTATGCAGGTGTATGTTTTAGGCGAGGCATATAAACCAGGTGCCTACTCAATTTCTGCTTTATCTACCATTACTCATGCAATAAAAAGCGCTGGCGGGGTCAGTGATATTGCATCTTTAAGAAATATACAGCTAAAACGCGATGGCAAGACTATAGCCAAATTGGATCTATATGAATTACTTTTGTTCGGTAATATTAACAGTGATATTAGGTTAAAGCCGGCGGATGTTATTTATATTCCCACTATTGGTGATACTGTTTCCTTAGATGGTGAAGTTAAAAGACCTGCAATATATGAATTAAAGGGGGAAACTACGGCGGAGGAGCTTTTATCACTTGCCGGCGGTTTAAGCCCCAAAGCCTTTGCCTCTAGTGCCAGAATTGAGCGTATAGATACTGACGGATTTATGACTGTCATTGATTTAGACCTGTCGAAAAAGTCGGGGAGAATGACCAACATACAGAGTGGAGATTTCCTGAAAGTTGATTCGGTTGTTGCAAACAAAAAATCAATTGTCTCGCTTAATGGTTATATTCATCACACTGCGCAGCATAGTTGGGATGAAGGGCTTAAACTTGGGGATATTGTGATAAGTAAGAGTCAATTTCCTACGCAATTAGATTTAAATTATGGCCTTATTGCAAGGGAAGTAGAGGAACTTGGAGAATTATCTTTCGTATCATTTAAGCCAGGCAATGTTCTGTCAAAAACAGGGGATGATGCCGGTATCTTACTTTCTCCCCGCGATGAAATTTTCTTCTTTGCACGCAGCTATATTGATGAAAATCAAGATAGTGAAGAGTCAAAGAGTGAAAAAGGCAGGCAGACAAATTTAGAACCTCTTCTTCAGCGATTACGATCTGAGGCCACATTGGGTTCTCCTGCAAAAATTGTGGAAATCAAAGGGGCAGTTAAAATTCCTGGTTTTTACCCCTTAACGCCTGATATGACATTAAATGCCTTGGTAGAGGCGGCGGGTGGCTTTAAGGAGTCGGCCTATCAAGTGACTGCGGAAATTGTTCGAAAAGATGAGACGAATAATAATCAATCTAAACTGACGACCTCGGTTATCAGTTTGGCAGATTCCCATAGCTTAAATGCAAAAGATTCTGTATTTATAAAAGCTAAACCCTATTACTCAAGGAAAAATATTGTAACCTTGGGTGGAGAGGTTATGTTTCCGGGTGAATATACCTTTGCTCGGGGTGAAAAATTGTCTGACCTGATTAGTCGTGCTGGTGGATTTACTGCAGTTGCCGATGTCAATGCAGCTATCTTTACCCGTCAAAAATTGAAAGACAAGGAGCAGCAAGAGCTTGAGCGATTGAGAAAGCGAATTAATGACGAATTAACATCACAAAGTTTAGTGGCCTCTAGTAAAAGTGGAAAAATGAGTTCTCAGCAACAACTTTTAACAGAAGAGGTTTTGGCTGAATTAAAAACCTTTGAAGCCACGGGACGTTTGGTAATTCCTCTTGAAGATATTCTTGCGGGCAAAGCTGATGATGTGATTCTTGAGACGAGCGATACATTGCTAATTCCACAGTTTAGGCAAGAAGTATCAGTTGTTGGCGAAGTGCAGCGGCCTACTTCCTATTTTTATGATAAGCGCCTAAGTTATAAAGATTACATACGACAGAGTGGTGGATTTTTACAAAGTGCCAACAAAAAAGGTGTTTATATTGTAAAAGCGAGCGGCGAAGTCATCATGCCTAGAGGTAAGTTTTTATTCCTGCCAAAGCCAGGGGTTAAGGTAGTTGCAGGTGATACCATTGTTGTGCCACTAGATACCAATGAAAAGCCAGTTAGGGGTGTAAAACTATTAACTGAAATTAGCCAGATTCTTTATCAGTTAAGTCTGGGTGCCGCTGCTATTAATTCTCTTAATAACTAAGTTAAACGGTTAATAAATAATAATCATTCATTAAGGATATGCATTGTGGAAAACCATAATCAAGTAACACAGTTTCATGATGATGAGATTGATCTTAGAGAGCTGTTTTCGGTTCTTTGGGCGGCAAAAAAATTAATAGTTGCCGTTACAGCAGTATTTGCTTTGGTATCAGTTATTTTTGCCATATCACAGCCTAATAAATATGAAGCCAGTGCGCTATTAACGCCAGCACAGAATAGTAGTGCCGGATTATCCGGGGTGCTTGATAATTTGGGTGGTTTAGGTGGTCTTGCATCACTTGCCGGTGTTGAAATTGGCGCCGGTAGTGGTGGTGAAGCAGAAATTGCTCAAGAGATTCTGCTGTCATGGGGTTTTGTAGAAAAGTTTGTCGAAGAAAATAATTTAGCCGTTGAGGTTTTTGCGGCAGACGGCTGGGATAGGGAAAGCAACCAACTCAGTATTGATAATGATCTTTATGATATTGATGAAAAACGCTGGACTAGAAACCCGCCTTCAGGAAAAACCGTTAACCCAACCAGCTGGGAGCTTTATAAAGAGTTTCTTGAATTGGTATCAATTTCAACTGATAAGAAGACAGGGTTAATCTCTTTGTCGGTGGAATACTACTCACCCTATATTGCAAGACAATGGGTTGATCAATTGGTTGTGGCAATTAATCAGTATATGCAGCAAAGAAAACTTCAAATGGTAAACACCAATATTGAATACCTGGAAGCACAAATACTTAAAACCTCAATCGCTAGGATGAAAGAAGTTTTCTATACTGTAATTGAAGAGCAAATTAAGAATAAGATGCTTGCAGAAGCTAGTCCGGAATATGTCTTTGTTACTGTTAGCCCTGCAATGGTGCCCGAGGTAAAATCTCAGCCCAAGCGCGCATTAATTTGTATTTTGGGGGTGCTTTTGGGAGGCATGTTGAGTGTTGCCTTTGTTTTGATTAGGTACTATGGCTTTTCAAAAGAAAGTATCTAGGACAGTTTTTTAAGGAATACTAACCTCGGAATTAGTTAAGCTTAGAATAAAAGGACAGGTAACGAGTAAAAATAGTTCAGATTAATAAAACAAAGGAGAAGGGTATGAGTAAGAATAAAAATCTAATCCAAGTTTTAATAGGGCTTACAGAGCAAGCATTATTACTA
>JABBBH010000067.1 GCA_018607525.1 SAR92 clade bacterium | reverse complement strand
TACGTTGGCCTCACAACCGGTTGGGTGAGTGGTTATACACATAAAGCCGCGAACACGAGGTTTAATAATCATTAAATGGTCTCCGATTATATTAATGATGTGACAGATAAATTAGTCTAATTATAGGCTAAGTATCATACCTTAAAACAAACTAAATCATGTAAATTTATACATCAAAAGGTAAGTTTTAATAACAAAAAAGGCCCATAAATGGGCCCTTAAATGGTCTTACTTGCTGCAAGTAATCATTGTTATTACAGCGTCATATGACGAATATCGCTAAGCACCTTGACCAAATAGGTCATAAAGCGACCTGCATCACCACCATTAATCACACGATGATCATAGGATAAGGCTAGAGGCAACATGAGTTTTGGCTGAAAGTCAGAGCCATCCCAGACAGGTTTCATCTGTGATTTAGAAACGCCTAAAATGCCGACTTCAGGACTGTTAACAATGGGCGTAAAGCCATTGCCACCAATAGCGCCAAGGCTTGAAATAGTAAAGCAACCGCCCTGCATATCGCTTGGCTTTAATTTACCTTCACGGGCAAGGGTTGCCATAGCAATAACATCTGCTGAGATTTCCCAGATACCCTTCTTGTCTGCGTCCTTAATTACAGGAACTACCAAACCGCGCGGCGTATCTACAGCCATACCGATATTAATATAATGTTTTTGAACGTAGTTTTCACCGTCACCCGCGAGTGAACGATTGAATTCTGGATTCGCCGCGAGAGCCGCTGCAGCTGCTTTAATTATGAAAGCAACAGGAGTGACCTTAATGCCCTTCTTTTCACCTTCAAGCTTTAGAGACTTGCGGAATACTTCGAGCTCTGTGATATCTGCATCATCAAACTGAGTCACATGAGGAACATTGAGCCAGTTGCGTTGCATATTATCAGCGGTAATCTTCTGAATTTTGCTGAGCTTAACAGTTTCAATCTCGCCAAACTGACTGAAGTCTACAGCGGGGACCTGAGGAATACCTGCACCTGAAGCCGAGGCTGAACCACCATTACCACCGGACTTGAGGGCAGTTTTCACGAAATTATTGACGTCGTCTTTTTGGATTCTGCTTCTAGGGCCTGTACCGGCCACTTGACCAAGATCTACACCTAACTCACGAGCCAATAAACGTACAGAGGGACCTGCATAAACATCAGATGAATCATTTGATACTGCTGCTGTTGCTGCGGGCGCTGCAGTGACAGCCGGAGCTGGAGATGGCGCAGATGCTGGATCAGCGGCCTTTGCCGGCTCAACTTGGGCTGTAGGTGCTGGGGCTTCTACAACTGCCTGAGCAGATGAAGTCACCTCTATTAAAGCTACCTGATCACCCGTCGCTAGTTTGTCGCCTTCTTTAGCGATAAATGCTTTAACAGTACCTGTTAAAGTTGAGGGAACATCCATGGTCGCCTTGTCAGACTCAAGAACAACTAGGGTATCACCCTCTTCGACCTGATCACCGACCGAAACTGAAATCTCGATAAGTTCAACTTTATCATCACTACCAATATCAGGTACTAGTGCAATTTGCTCAGAAGTTTCGGAGACAGCTGCAGCCTGCGGGGCTTCTACTGCCGCCTCAACAGGTACTGGTTCAGCGGGTGCTTCTTCAACAACCTCTTCAACAGTCTGTTCAGCGATGGCCTCTGAGGCTGCAGTTTCAACTTCAGCGATAGCATCACCGACTTTGACAGTATCGCCTTCTGCGACCAAATATTTAACAACTGCGCCATCAAATGGGCTGGGGACATCCATAGAGGCTTTGTCAGACTCTAAAACCACCAAAGATTCTTCTTGCTCAACAGAATCACCCACTGATACACAAAGCTCGATAACTTCTACCGAGTCAGCGCCGCCTAAATCTGGAATTGTTATAATTTCTATTGCCACTTATATAGCCCTTTATAAATAGTCTTTCTATTCGTTAATTACAGGTTCAACAATCACAATTACAAATACAACGGATTGGGTTTCTCTGGATCTATACCCAATGTCTTAATTGCTTTTTCTACTACAGTTGCCTTGATTGTACCCTGGTCGGCCAACGCTTTTAGCGCAGAAACCACCACGAAATTACGATCAACTTCGAAGAAGTGACGCAGTGCCGCACGGCTATCACTACGACCAAAGCCATCAGTGCCAAGCACATAATATGGCTGATCAATATAGGCACGCATCTGCTCTGAGTACGCTTTCATATAGTCTGTAGAAGCAATTACAGGAGCAGTACAGCCGCCTAGTTGCTCAGTGATGTAAGAGGTTTTGGCTTTCTTAGTTGGGTGAAGCATATTCCAACGATCAACTGATTGACCCTCACGAACCAATTCATTCACACTAGTAAGACTCCAGATATCCGACTGAACATCAAATTGTTCTTTCAGAATCTCTGCCGCTGCAATAACCTCATTCAAGATAGTACCAGCACCCATAAGGGTTACTTTCTTGTCGCCTTTGTCCGCTTCAGCAAACTTGTACATACCTTTGACTATGCCTTCTTCCGCACCTTCAGGCATTGCTGGCTGTACGTAGTTTTCGTTCATAGTGGTTAGGTAGTAGAAGCAATTGTCCTGATCTTCAAACATGCGCTTAACGCCTTCTTGAACAATCACTGCTAGCTCATAGCTAAAGGTCGCATCATAACTCTTACAGTTAGGAATTGTGTTAGCCAAAATAAGACTGTGACCATCCTGATGCTGAAGACCTTCACCATTTAGGGTAGTTCGACCCGCAGTGGCACCGATTAAGAAACCACGCGCCTGACTATCACCCGACGCCCATGCAAGGTCACCAATACGCTGGAAACCAAACATTGAGTAGAAAATATAGAACGGGATCATTGGGCAAGAGTTAGTGCTATAAGAGGTAGCAAGCGCTAGCCATGCAGACATTGCACCAGCTTCGTTAATACCCTCTTCAAGAATCACGCCCTTCTTGTCTTCTTTATAATACATAATCTGCTGATGATCATGAGGTACGTATTTCTGGCCTGCAGAGGTATAGATACCAAGCTGGCGGAACATACCTTCCATACCAAAGGTACGGGCTTCATCGGGAACGATTGGAACCACTCGTTTACCAATATTTTTGTCTTTAACCAAAGCAGACAGCACTCTTACAAATGCCATAGTGGTTGAAATTTCACGTTCACCCGAGCTTTCAAGCTGCTTTTTAAAGGCACTTAAGGGCGGTGTAGTCATTGGTTCAAAATCAGCCTTACGTGCTGGTAATGGACCACCTAGCTCTTTACGACGGCCCTTCATGTAAGCAATTTCTGGGCTATCTTCTGCTGGTTTGTAGTAAGGTACAGTCTCTAACTGATCATCTGGAATTGGAATACCGAAACGGTCGCGGAACTTACGCAGGCTGTCCATATCCAACTTTTTAACTGAGTGAGTATCATTAGCTGCTTCACCCGCACCGCCCAAACCGTAACCTTTAACCGTTTGCGCTAGGATGACTGTTGGCTTACCTTTGCTCGCAGAGGCTTCAGCATAGGCTGCATAAACCTTATAAGGGTCATGGCCACCACGATTAAGCGCCATAATCTGCTCATCGGTCATATCTTTAACCAGTTCAAGCAACTCTGGGTATTTGCCAAAGAAATGCTCACGGGTATAGGCACCACCGTTGTATTTATAGTTCTGTAGTTCACCATCACATACTTCATTCATACGCTTAATAAGTAAACCAGACTTATCTTTTTCAAGTAGTTGATCCCAATGACGGCCCCAAACTACTTTAATGACATTCCAGCCAGCACCACGAAAAACACCTTCAAGTTCTTGCATGATTTTACCGTTACCACGCACAGGGCCATCTAGACGCTGCAGGTTACAGTTAATAACAAAAACAAGATTCTCGAGTTCTTCACGTCCTGCTAGGGAGATTGCACCTAAACTTTCTGGCTCATCACACTCACCATCACCAAGGAATGCCCAAACCTTACGATCGCCACGAGCTACAAGCTCTCTAGCAGAAAGGTAACGCATAACATGCGCCTGATAGATTGCTTGAATGGGACCAAGACCCATAGATACCGTTGGGAACTGCCAATAGTCAGGCATTAACCAGGGGTGCGGATAAGATGAAAGACCTTTTCCATCTACTTCACGACGGAAGCTATCAAGCTGATCTTCTGAAAGCCTTCCCTCAAGGAAAGATCGCGCATACATACCAGGAGCACTGTGTCCTTGGAAGAATACTAGATCACCGAGATTTTCACCCTCAGAGCCTCTAAAGAAATAGTTGAACCCAATATCATATAGCGTTGCTGCTGATGAGAAGCTAGCGATGTGACCACCAATACCTTCGCTCTGCTTGTTAGCACGCATAACCATTGCAAGGGCATTCCAACGAATCAAAGACCGAACACGACGCTCCATAAACAGATCGCCAGGCATAACTTTTTCTTTGTTAGCAGGAATTGTATTGCAGTAAGGTGTAGTAATTGACTGCGGTAAGCCAACACCGGTGTTTGTAGCGCGGGCTTGGAGTTGACTTAAAATATAGGAAGCTCTTTCGCTACCCTGGGCTCGACAGATAGAGTCAAACGCCTCTAACCATTCTTGGGTTTCTGTTGGATCTAAATCCTGAGACATGCGGCACCAATCAATGTTAATGAATCAATATTTATAGAGCCCATGGCTGAAACAACCTCTTGCCTCGATAAAGAGACGCTTGGACCCTGTAATGAAGGCGCACATAATAATGTAGCGAGGCTACAAAATCAATGAAATTGAATAGTTTGAGTAATCATTTTTTAATAAGTAATTAGATTATATAAATACCATAAAGCATTGATAAATATATTTATTATAAAAAATAATTTAAAGTTAGTTTAACTACAAAATTGCTTTTTTAACCACTAATATGAAAACTTATAGTACTCATTTAGTGGATCATTAAAACCTACACCCTGTTTAGAGGCATTGTTTTCAGTGGTGCGCACCCATATTTGACGTTGAGAATTAAGTATTAAACGACTATAGGCACCCCTTATATCTTCAATTTTTACAGCGTTAATGGACTGCGCCAAACGCTCTCTAAAATCAAAATCATAGTAACCAAGGCTTATTGCCTTAACCGATCTAGCCGTCAATTCAGTGAGATTTTTAGGGTCATCTTCCAAGTTAACCAGCAACGCTGTTTTGTGCACCAATAAGCCCTCCTCGGTTAAATCCTGAATAGACTTGTCAAAATGTTGACTAAAACGCTCAAACTCCGATTTTAGCTCATCTGCTGAGGCCACAGGCGACTGAACTATAAACGATAGGCCGGGAACCCGATTGATGTGCATAGGGAATGCGGCAACCACGTAACCTAGCTGTTTCTCCGTTCTTAATTCATTATAAAAATCCGAGGATATAATGTTAGCCAACAGGCTAATTAGGGCGCGCTCTTCAAGACTATCCGAATCCCCCTGAATATAGCGCAATAAAACCGCATCGTTGTGCTCAACAAAAACATCCCTTACCCTTTCACCCTCAGGAAGCCTTACCACCGAGCGCGTTGAGGCTAAGTCCTTTAAATTAAAATCCTCTAACAGGCTAGCAATCTGCATAGCATTCTGAGCACTATGATTTCCCGCCACCAAAACCTCCACCTTATTTTCGCTTAACAAGCGCCTAACAAATAACTCCACATCAGCAACTGAAATGGGCTTTATCACAGCTATTTGTTGTTCTGGGACATAGCTACCAACAATATCTGCGTTAAGATGCGCCATTATCTGCCGGAATGGATACTCGCGCTTTGCATTTTGCTTATCTCGAATAAGTTGCTGCTTAACCAGCATCAACTGATTACCATCAATCGAACTTTTGCTAAAGGTGGATAAAACGGTCTTGAGTAAATCAAGTTGCTTATCTGAATATCCATCTATAACAATGGATACACCCTCTCTAGTTGGCGAGATATTGAAGGCAAGCCCCGCCATGTAAGCTGGATACAA
>JABBBH010000042.1 GCA_018607525.1 SAR92 clade bacterium | reverse complement strand
AAAGCCGACAGCTATAGCGGCATAGGCGAGCTTTACAGGCCTACACAATCAATGCGCGATATGGCGAGTGCGGGTAATAAATATTACCCTTAGCTTCTTGGTGCAGGGTCACCCTGAATAAACGGACCATCGACACAGATACGCTTACCCTCTGGAGTTGCACAGGCACCACAGATACCCACACCGCATTTGGTGAGATAGTCAATTGCGCTATGAATCTGATGGTCTCCACAAAATTCACGCTGAACCGCTGCAGCCGCATGAACCATAGGTGCTGGGCCACAGTTGTAGAACATGATGTTTTCAAGTTCTTGCTTAGACATTTCTTGGAGGCGTGCGCGTAGCATTTCAGTGACAAAACCTTTAAAGCCCATGGTGCCATCATCTGTCGCTATATGAACATCAGCAATTTTTTGGCATTCATCAAGATAATAATGACGCTCTGCAGTTCTGGCGCCGGTAAATATCTCTGCGTTACCAAAATCCCTAGCCAACTGATAGACAGCGGCAAGACCAGTACCACCGGCAACCGCCATAATCTTAGCGTCTTCATGGGGCTGAACGGCTATACCATGAGGGCCTCGAACATAGACCTCAGTCCCTACCTCAAGGTCCATTAGTGCATGAGTAAAAATACCCACATCAATAACGGCTAACTGGAAGGGATCATCGGATAGGGCAGAGAAAGGTTTCTCGCCAACACCGGGCACCCAAAGAAAAACAAATTCACCAGCTTGAATATTAATTTTACGATCAAAGGTGAGTACACAGATGTCTTCACAGATGCGCTCATTTTTCACCAATACTACCGGTTCAAAATTCATGTCAATGTCGTAGCGAATATGATTTTCAGCTTTATTGGAAGCAAAGCAAATATCAGATTCTAACTGGTTAAAGTAATCAGACATTTCAGCAGTGGTCATGCCAGTTAGAGCAGAACCAACGCCAACAATGTCAGCACCTGCATCCATAGTCTCACGGACATCAGCCGCGCTACTAATACCACCACAACCAATAATAGGTAAATCACAAACCGCCCGTATTTCACGAATACACTTAAGCGCAATAGGCAAAACTGCCTTACCTGACATACCACCTGCACCGTTACTTAATACTGGATGACCATGCGCAGAGGTATAGCCAGGCCCTAGCGTATTGATAGCACAGATAGCATCGGCACCACCCTCAACAGCGGCTAAGGCTATTTCAGCGATATTGGGTGTGTTGGGGGTTAATTTCGGTACTACAGGTATATCCACTACCGCTTTCACAGCCGCAGTAATTTCACGAACTAGTTCAGGGTCTTGACCCATAGCCATTCCATAACCGGTGGCATGAGGACAAGACAAATTTAACTCTAGGCCGTCTGAAACTGGCGCCATAATTTTCGCCACTTCAACAAATTCCTCAACACTTCCGCCAAAAATCGAGGTTAACAAAAAGCGATCTTCTGGTACCTTCAAATCAGCCATTAATTCGGCAGCAACAGAGGCACCAGGGTTGGTTAACCCAACCGCATTCACAAAGCATCCCGGTGCATACTGGCTATAGACAGGCTCGCGATTACCCGCACGTGACTCTAAGCCAACACTTTTCGTAGTGATGACGCCAATCTGCGGAATATCATCAAAAGTCGCTTGGATTATTGAGGCTGCCGTAGTAACAATGCCCGATGGGATTGTGAAAAGGCCAGAGATGTTTTTGCCGAGAAATTCTGTATTCAAGTTGATTAGCTCAAAGAAAATTAAAAACAATCGTTATACGGCCAATTATACCGATTTTATTAAATTAATCTGCCTTGATAGGCTAAATATCAGCAAATATTTTGTTATAGTTTTAGGATTAATGATGAATAACAACAAAAAGGATCATGTCGAGTGAAGATCAAAGTCACGAATATTTCTATCTTAGTAGGGCTCATGCTTTTATGTAGTTGCCTTGCTGTAAGTGCTTATAGCTCCGTGGGTAGTTCTACTGATACTTTTATTGATAAAAATGCACGCTTTCATCCAGTTATTAGTGAACTGGGGTTGGTGGTTTCTCAGGAGGCTATTGCTAGTCAGGTCGGTGCTGATATCCTCGAGGCAGGTGGTAATGCAATTGACGCTGCTGTCGCCACCGGATTTGCTTTAGCCGTCACCTTACCCAGAGCGGGTAATCTTGGTGGTGGTGGCTTTATGATGGTGTATTTAGCAAAAGAAAATAAAACCATTGCCATTGATTATCGCGAAATGGCCCCTTTGTCTGCTGATAGAGATATGTTTTTAGACTCAAAGGGCGATGTTGATAATGAAAAGGCACGTTTTAGTGCACAGTCCTCTGGTGTTCCCGGCACTGTTGCGGGTTTACTGCATGCACTTGAGCAATATGGCACTCTGTCTATATCAGAGGTATTAAAACCCGCTATAAAATTGGCTAGCCAGGGGTTTAAAGTCAATCATGATCTTGCCGATTCGCTGCGCCTAGGCACCAAACGGCTATATCAGCATGCCGCATCTAAAAACTATTTCTATAAAGCAGAGGGTGAATACTATCTGCCCGGTGAGCTATTGATTCAGTCGGATTTAAGTTCGACGCTCCAAAAAATATCAGACAAAGGTACTTTTGGATTTTATAAAGGTAACACCGCTGAGCTTATTGTTGCGCAAATGCAACGTTCAGGCGGACTGATAACTCTTGATGATTTAGCGAGTTATAAGGTGGTTGAACGTGAGCCTGTGTGTGGCTCATATCGTCAATATTCTCTCTGTGCTATGCCGCCACCTTCTTCTGGCGGTATACATCTCATCCAGATGTTAAATATTTTAGAAAACTTTGACCTAAAAAAGATGGGTCATAACTCTGCTACTTATTTACATCATTTGATAGAAGCCATGCGTTCTGCCTATGCTGACCGTAGTCTGTATCTAGGTGACCCAGATTTTACGCCTGTGCCGGTAAAACAACTGATTGATAAAACCTATGCTCGATCGCTCAGTCAAGCAATAAGCATTAACAAATCTCGCCGTTCGAAAGATGTATACTCCGGCCTTGATAAGTGGGTAGCCTCACAACCCAACGAAAGCGAAGAGACTACCCATTATTCCACCTGGGATAAGCAGGGCAATGTTGTCAGTAACACCTATACCTTAAATTTTGCCTATGGCAGTGGTATAGCGGTGGAGGGTGCAGGTTTCTTATTGAACAATGAAATGGACGACTTTTCTGCTAAACCGGGTTCAGCCAATGGCTATGGTCTAATTGGCGGGACTGCAAACGCCATACAGCCTAAAAAGCGTCCCCTGTCCTCAATGACACCCACCATTTTATTTGATAGCAATAACAACCCCATTCTCGCCACCGGAACGCCTGGCGGGAGTACCATTATTACAATCGTTATGCAGATGATTCTTAATACCATTGAATTTAATATGGGGATTGCTGAGGCTACTGCCGCCCCAAGAATTCATCATCAATGGCTTCCTGATACTGTTAGCTATGAAAATGGTATCCCCATTGATAGCCTAAATATACTCTCAGGAATGGGACATAACATTTCACCAAAAGCACGTGTGCTTGGTTCTACTCAAAGTATTGCTTCAAAATCTAGTTTCCTAGAGGGCAGTGCTGATCCGAGACGGCAGGGCGCGGCTGCGCTTCCACAAAAAAAATAAATTTATTTAAATTTATTAATACATTTTTAAAAAATTATTAATATACGAATAGATTATCTGTATCTATCTATTTACTGATAACCATTCGTACTTATTTTTGGTGGTATACAAAGCAGTTTTGTAACAATTATAGATCGGTATCTATTTCACATACTTCAAAAGTAATGGACTAGTATTGAGGCGGAAAATGTATCAAGGCTTGATGATTCTTGTGGGTTCTATCGTTGTAGCAGCAGTAAGAGGATTCCCCTTTGCCCCTGGGGCAAGCCCCCGAGATTTACGCTATGCGGTTAAAAATACTCTGAATTACAATTCTAATTCATATAAGTTATTGATAAAATCATCAAAGCTATGAGTAACTAAAGTCATATTTGAATAGTCGGGCTCTTCACCATCATCTTTTTCAAGTTCGTGATCCCAAAAGTAAATTTTATCTCTATTTTTGCTTTTTATTCCTAGACAAATCTGATTGCCCCCTGGGTCACAAGCTATCGGTATAAAGTCAGAATGAACTCTTTTTTCATAGAGCTTTAAATGCTTCAAAAAATCATAACTATCGTTTCTATTTATACCGTAAAACCTTTGAATAGATGAGCCATATTCTTCACCAAAAAAAACGAAAACAATCAGGTTCTGGATATCCACCACCATTTTTTTTGCACAAAAATTTAAAATACAGTTTTGGCAATCTAACATCAATGAAACTTTCTAGTAGCTTTAAAGCATCTTCTGATACTGGTGAGCCTGCATTAATTATTTCAGTCATTATGAGTGTCTATTTATAGGATTTAATTCCAGAAGTAGCTACACCTCCAGTATGGCGACCAGGATCATGTAAATCAAAAGGAATTAATAGTAACAATTCTGACAATCCTAATACCGATCAAGAAAATAACAAAGAACAAACAACCTCTTCAGATTTGGTTATCAACGAAAAAAATACCAAAGCTGACAATGAACGGGATAATTCCAAACAAAAAAAGTCTGATTTAGACCCCAATTAAAAAGACGATAAAGCGCCAGTAATTTCAGGATCTCCAATTCTCAAGATAGAGCGGGGTGCCTTTTATTTTAATAGTCAAAGTAACACATACAATCAGGTGATAAAGTCTTTTTGTCAAGAACTTCAAGGTGGTGAAACCCCTTGCTCTAAATCAGAAAATTGGAATACAAAACAATATTTTGTTTCATTGACCCATTGTATAGATATTTCTGGCTACTTTAATGGTGGTAATGATTGGAGATTATATTTTAAGGGCGTCTCTGAAACTGCAGCACCAATTTTATTTAAGGGCCGTAATCCACATACTGGTGAATTTGGTGATAAGAATTACCGAAAGGGTTATCCAGAATGATCTAAGCTACATTGGCTCTGTGTTGTTGTATGTTTTATTAGCGCCTGAGGCCAAATTTATAGTTGCCTCACGGCGCTCCCCAGTCTCATCAACAAGTTCGGGGTATTTTGGCTGTGTCATAAATTCCCCACACATCCATTTCTAAACCAAATGAGTTATTAAAACTTTCTGAGAATATAACGTCTAGTACTATAACCATTAAACAAAATTTATATGTGGAATTTTAATACTTGAGATTCAACGCGGCACACGCAATGATTTAGATGAAGGACTCAGTGAATCAGAACACCTCTTCGAAAGCAGAGAATTAACTATAACCTCGCCATCAGGCACAAAATTTTCTCATACAATTACTGGTAGTGATTTCGAAGGATTGTTCCATGATGGAACTGGCGACTTTAAAGTTTTAAAAATTTTAGCGAATCAATTTTTTGGAGAGGATAGTGCTGGCGATTGGACAATAACTCTAAGTGAAGGTAATAAATATAATGAAGAAGTATTGGAATGGGCACCTACAATCTATGGCACTGAAACCGATATATCCAAAAACCCCACTGCAGAGCCAAACCAGACGAGAAACTAAACCAGTTCTCCATTGTGGTATTTAACCGACTTGTTTTTGTTGATTTTAAACTTTTAGACTGGACACACTCAATCTACGGCACCAAAACCGATATAAGAAAAACTACCGAATAATAATTAATCGTTCGTACCAATTAACTCAAATTAAGCTTCATACTACAAAGCACTGAATTCTCTAGAAAATTCCAAAAAAACTAAACTCTATTTATCAGTGAATAGCAAAGCGTACTATTTTTAATCAGTATCGCTTATGTTTTTATCAAGCCAAATTAAATGGCATTAGATTAAAGATTAAAAAGCATAGTACAGATTTTACCTATGTTTTTTAAAGGAATAACGCTGGAGATTGTTATGCACAAGGGAATGTTATCAGGGCTATGGAGCCTTAAATGGGTATTGTTATGTTTACTACTTTCAGGCTGTCCAAGTATTGAAAAACCACCAACACCAACACCTCCTTCTCCTAGCTCAGAGATCACCGTCACAGGCCAAATTATGTTGGGTCCAGTGGTAAGAGGGCACAG
>JABBBH010000006.1:7097-37675 GCA_018607525.1 SAR92 clade bacterium | reverse complement strand
GCGGGTTGGTTAAGGGGAACTATCTCATTGTGAAAACAATCATAGTCCACATTTTCCCAGACAGGTATATCTTTCAAAATAGTCATCCTGTGCAGTCGACTTTAGGGTTATCGACGCATTGTTTAAAAAAGATATTATCGCAGAAAAAACGGAATAGGGGGATGGGTATATTTTTAATCAACTGTTGCAGAAGTGGGTTTTAGTAACCATATTTTAAGATTAGAGAGTTTTTTATTATCTTCGTTAATCAGAAATCGCACTAAAATAAAATAAATATCCAAATCAAACTTATCATCAGCAATTAGTGGAATGTTTGTTGAAGATGATTGAGGTAGGTTTTGAGATGTTGTCTCATAGCCCAGATCATAGATATCCTCTGGAATATCAAGTTGAGTGATATAGCGCCAGTTATCAATAATATGAAAAGCCACTCGATCCGAGTCTTCAGTGTTTCGTTCCTCGATCATAATTGCTGTCTGATAGGGCCAAGCCTGAATTTGATAGCGGGCTATGGCAGAATTAAGGCGTTCATTATAGCTATCGGCAGATTCCGCGCCATAACAGGCACCCAAGCATTTTTTAAGTTGGCTTCTAAAGCAGGGAGTGTTTTGTTTTTTAGGCTTTTCTAGGCCTATCAATTGGTGACACAGAAAATACTGATCGGCTAATTTTTCAAGCTGAATAGTTGCCTGCCTTGGGGATCTAAATAAGCCAAATTGCTGATCAGAAGGATTAGCGGAGGCAACGGCTTCGGTATCTAACCGAAGGTAACCATTTTCGTCAGTGGTGGATTTATACTGATAAAGCTTGCGTGTTTTACGCAATCGTCGGTTATACAGTGGAGCAAGCGCTTTTATTTGATGACTTTCCCTTATCTGTGCGCCAAAATCACTGGGTGTAGTTTCGAATGTCACATGGGCTGTTTTCTGGCTCATTTGAAATTCTTTAGAATTCTTATAATCAGAAGAAAAATGGCTTAATACTCGGTTGCGCAGATTGACACTCTTACCCACATAAAGGAGCTCGTTCTGTTGACTATAAAAATAATAGACACCTGCCGTATTAGGAATGCTACTAACTTCATCAGGGTCTAATAGGGGGGGTAATGAGGCCCTTTTTAAAAGCTGTTTGCAGCAGGCCGAAATTTCTTGTGGAGAATAAATAGCAGAGGTCTTAAGAAAAAACCCATAGATCATCTGCGCATCGTCCAGCGCGCGATGTCGGTTTTCAATATTTAAATCAAAGCGCCGAATAATCTCTGAAAGGCCATGTCGTTTAAATTGAGGGTATAGGTTACGGCTCATTTTTACAGAGCAAAGTGGCTTGGTACTGTAGGCTATTCCGGCCCGCTCAAATTCACTTTTTAAAAAGCTGTAATCAAATCGTGCGTTATGTGCTACTAGAGTTCTATCTTTAAGCTTTTCAAGTAATATTTCTGATATTTCGCCGAATTTAGGTGCATTTTCGACCATTTTTGGCGATATTCCCGTCAATTTTTGTATATGACGGGGTAGGATAGTCTCAGGATTGATAAACGATTGCCAGGTTTCAACAAGTAGACCGTTTTCTATTACCAGTAAACCTATTTCTATAACGCGATGATACTTAGCTCGCCCGCCAGTAGTTTCGCAATCCAAAAGCACCATTTTCTCTGGGAAGCCATCAGACAAAAGGGCATTATCAGTAGCGGTCTGTTCCAGCCAATTAAGTTGCATAGCCCAGTCTTTATTAATATCGAGGACTAATAGATACGCAGTGCTTAAAAATGAATATCAATAAAGGCGTCTATTTTTTCCGGTTAGCCTTGGCTTTTCTTTTTCTGGCGGCTTTTTGCTCAAGACGCAGTTCATCAAGCGCTGCCTTTTCTTTTTTCAATATTTCGACCTGTATCATTTCTTGATCAATGACTTCAGGGGTCTCAAAACTCATTGGACCAAGCTTGCCATCGCGAAGTTCATTAACAAAGATAGTGGAGGCACGCTCTAAATCAATTCGATTACCACCGCGTAAGCAGCCACGTTGCCTGCCGACGATTTCTAAAAGTTCAATCTCAGTTTCAGGGAGCTGGGAAAGACTAAAACGCTGCTTGAGATGTTGAGGATATTCTTTAAGACAAAACTCGGCGGCAAAAAAGGCAACATCTTCATAGCTGGTAGCAGTATTTTTTATCGCCCCTGTAGTCGCCAGTCTATAGCTACTATTGGGGTTATCAATTTTAGGCCAGAGGATTCCTGGTGTATCCAAAAGCATGATGCCGTTGCGCAGGTTAATACGTTGCTGACCTTTGGTGATAGCAGGCTCATCACCTGTATTAGTGATATGTTTGCCCGCAAGGCAGTTGATTAGAGTAGATTTACCCACATTTGGGATGCCCGTGACCATGGCTAAGGTATTGCGCTCAGGCTGCTGTGGATAGAGCTTATTAATAAGATCAATAATTTGCCCACTGGGATCGGTGTTAATCAAATCCAGTGCCAAAGATTTTGTATTATTTTGGCTCTCAAAATATTCTTGCCACTGTTTAGTAATAGTGGGGTCAGCAAGATCTAACTTAGTGAGTACTTTTATGCGTGGCTTGTGGGTGCACAATGTTTGTATAAAAGGATTCGAACTGCTGAATGGAATGCGCGCATCTAATACTTCGACTACCAAGTTAACCTGAGGTAATGCCTCAGTCATCTCCTTGCTAGCCTTGTGCATATGGCCTGGGTACCATTGAATTGCCATTGTGCGCTGTTCTCTTATCTGTTTTTAATGGCAATTATTCTATCATGGTTCACAGAGAAACTGCGTGATATAGCCACAGTAACCTGTAAATCAATAATCCCTAAAACCCAAGATCCTCTTGAGTCACTCTAACATTTATAGAATCACCTTCAATTTCAGCATTAACTAAAATAGGACGACAGCAAACAAAACAATCCTCGGTATAGGTTTGAGACTCAGAGGGATCAACCATTAGAGTAATTGACTCCCAGCAATAGGGGCATGTTACCTGTTCTTCATGTAAAAACACGCTAGTTATTCCTCCAGCTTGGCTTTTTTAAGTGCCTCAAGATCTTTGCTCCCGGTAAGAAACATTGCCCAGCGAAGCTGTTCTTTAAGAACGGCTATTTTATTAATCACCGCCTCAGTACTCTCAAGGGCAGGTGCCAAAAATGGCTGTGCAAGGGCTGTTACACAAGCACCTGAGCGAATACAGCGCGCGATATCCAAGCCATCTCTAACGCCCCCAGAGCCAATTAGATTAAGGCTGGGGCAGTTTACAGAAATAGCGGGCAAAAGCTTGGCTGTATCCATTCCCCAATTAAGAAAAGGCGAAGCAACCTGCTGTTCAAAATCCGATTGATTACGGGCATATTCAATGCTTGCCCAATTAGTGCCGCCACGACCCGCGACTTCGATCCATTTTATTCCAGCCTGCTCAAGCTGTTTAGCATTGCTCGGACTGATTCCCGCACCCACTTCTTTAACAATTACTGGCACTGATAATTTATCGGCACAGAGATAAATGGCCTCCAAAACAAGTTTCCAATTGCGGTCTCCACCCTGCTGAACAAGTTCCTGTAATGGATTCAGATGAATAATTAGTGCATTGGCCTCAATGGCTTCAACAGCACGCTCTGCTAAATCAATTCCCTGTTGCTGTATTTGGGTCGCGCCAATATTGCCGAGCAAAACCGCATTAGGAGCATATTGTCTGATGGTCTGTGGCTGATTATTTTCTAATGCGGCACGCTGAGAGCCAACTGCCATCGGTATATTACAGGCCTCAGCTGCTTCACCCAGATGACAATTAATAATATCGCCATTCTCACAGCCACCTGTCATGGCACCAATCATCAGCGGTGCCGCAAGATCCTGATTAAGAAACTCACAGTTCAGGCTAATATCAGACAGCGATATTTCAGGCAGTGCATTATGCTCAAAGCGAACAGTATCAAAGCTCGAATCTGCCTTAGATTGATGCTCTGATTTGAGTGCCAATTCAATATGGTCCTGTTTACGTTTACCAATATCGGTCATAAGGCTGATTCCCTTCGTTTATCCAATAAATCCACCAAGATCATATGCGGCAAGGTTAAAGCAGCAAGGCCGATAAAGGTCAGTCTGAAAACAATTTCGGTTGGCGAACCATTCAGATAGTAAAACAATATCAACCCCGTGCCCCATGCTAAAAGTGTATAAATCAGCGCTTCGCGTGTTGCGCCATAGCGCACATTGGATGGCAAGCTATTCCAAAGTCGCAACATATGTCCACGACTATGCCAAAGGCAAAAGTACAGAGCGAAACCTACCAGTGGAGGTGTTACAAACATAATCCCAATAAGGGCTAATAAATTCAGCAATGGCTTTAGATATTTTCGATGATAAAACGTAAAAATACAGTAGCCAGCGCAACAGAGCATCCAGATAACAAATACCACCGAAAGAATATTTAATAATTGCTGTGCCGCCTGCACTGAGGATAAAAAGCTAAACAGCGCTAAGACCTCCTCAGTATGAAAATTAGGTATTGCCACTGCAACTAATCCGCCATGAGCAAGCCATGGCAACCCATCTGAACCTGTTTCTGCAATATCACTGGCCCCGAAATGAAGGCCTGAAATTAGTAAAAACCCACCCAAACTGATTAACGGAAACCACCACCAAAGGATTGCCACAGCAATAGCCAGCAATAGATAGGCAAAATGGAACCCAAGCCAAGAAAGAGCACCGCTCATTTTCCAGCCACTGCGTCGGGCAATAGCGGCATCAAAACCCCCATGGGGGACACCCAGTAAAATAATGGCCACTAATGCAGCTATATCCCAGCTAGTCATCGCTTAAATACCTGTCTTAGAAAAGGAATTTTAGGCATGGCTAAAATAACCCTTATCCAGTCGAACAAAGTTGCTTGTCCCAGCATAAAGCGAGCAAACCCCTCAGGGGTAAGAGATTTAGCTGTCTGCATCATAAGGGTCACGGCAAGATGGGGTTGTGCTACCAGCACCCCGTTAAAAATTTTATCCATATAATTCAGCAAACTGGAGAGGGGTTTTGGCACCTCGAATTCACCTTTTTCTATACCCGCTACCAGTTGACTAATCTGTGATTGAATATTGGTGAAGGCATAGCCAGATGATTGCCTAACTGCACCGCTTGCGGCACCAATGCGCGCCAAGTTTGAGTCAATGGGAAGACTACTATGCATAGCTATAATTCCAGACTCCTGACGCACAATAGTTTCAATTTCTATTCCATGCTGATCGAGCCACTGATCAATTGCCTGCCTGTACCAATCTTCAGGTTCTAGGGATTTAGAGATCATTGTGGACTCAATTAATATTTCACGATCGGAGTAAGGCAGCGCATAGATAAAATGCAGACCCCGTGATTGGTCCACCCGAAAATCCATCAGAGTTGCAATATCAGGCGCCGTAAGTGGGCTTTTGGTGCGAATTTCGAGGCCAAAAAAGTGTTGTTTTAAACCCTCTTTGGCGGCCTTAGGTGGGCGAGAATCATAAATATAATTAGCCTGATAGTTTTGACCCTGTGCAGAAAAAGAGCCGCCATATCCCTTAGGCTTAATACTCTCTGCAGTGGCCCTAACCAACTTAACATTAGCGGATAATGTCTCTTCACAGGCACTTAAATAATCAGCAGAGCTTAAGCTAATATAATCATATTCATGACTGTTATGAATAATCTCTTGCTCATAATCCACCAGTCGCCACTGACTCCAACGACCCTTAGTGGCTGGCTGAAGTTTAGCTTGCTGATCAGAGGTCGCCCATAATGCCCAGCAAGCGTCGCGCTCGGCAGGGGTCTTAGGTTCAATTACCACAGCACTGTGCTCTGACAGTTTGCTAGCAAGAGTTATTCCCGCACTACCCCCGCCAATAATGGCGATATCGGTTTCAACAATTTCATCAGTCAGACTATTTTCCATCAATACCCGCCAATCCTTTTAGAGCCATATGTAATTCTGATGGGTGAGGTGGGACTTTTCTTGGCCGAAGGTCAAATAGGCTATATAAGCTAATAATAATTTTTTCAGTTTTACCTACCATTGCTCGACCCTTCCACCAGGCATAGTGACGACGTCTTAATACGATGCCAATTTGTCGATAAATACGCAAGGCAACAGTTATCGAAAAACGTGATCTAAAGGGGAGTAGCTGGATGCCTAATAGGGCGCTGGTATAGTATTTTTCCGCTAAATTAAGCAGTCTTTGAGTAGCCATAGCCACGGAATCTCGACATTGGGTCTGTGCCTGAGCAATATCCTCAGCAGTATAATTAGCCCAGTCGGCAGGAATGTAGCGACGGCCCATCTTGCCATCTTCCAAAACATCACGCGCAATATTAGTTAGTTGCATAGCAATGCCCAGATCAATAGCAAATTGATCGGCGCGTGCATGCTGACAATCCAGTACCCTGCACATCATAAGACCCACTGTGCCAGCCACTGCATGACAGTATCTTAAAAGTTCGGCTTCATCTTTCACTGCGGTAGGCTGTTGGTCAAGTAGCATGCCATCCAGTAACTCTGTGGCAGCATTGATGGGGATATCAATATCCTTGGCAAGCTGAAGAAAGGCTTGCACCTCTGTTGCGGCTGAAACCTGATGATGAATTAAACTTTGACTAATATCTTCGAGGGTCTCATGTCTATGAGGTAGGTCACCATCAGCAATATCATCCACAAAGCGACAAAATTCATACAGGCGTGCAGCGCGATCGGCCAATTTTTTGCCTAGAAAAAAACTCGCCCAATAAAAAGATTTCCCATGTTTAGCCAAGACCTGTTTTGACGTTAGCTGACCTGATTGCACTGCATCCATGATTTATCCGCCTGAGCCCACCTCAACACCAGTGAGAAGCTCTTCGACCACCTTAGCCGAGCTAACTACACCCGGTAAACCCGCTCCAGGATGAGTTCCAGCGCCCACAAAATAAAGATTCTTTACATTGCGATGACGATTGTGAAATCTAAACCAAGCCGATTGAGTGAGTCTTGGCTCGATAGAAAAGCCCGCGCCATGCATAGAACGATAATCGTTGGCAAAATCCTCAGGGGTCATCCAAAACACCTCTTCGATTACCGAAGAAAGTTCAGGCAAAATTGAATCTTCCAATGCACTCACAATCCGGTCGCGAAGTTTTGGCCCTTCAGTCTGCCAATCGATATCACCCTGTAGATTAGGCACAGGGCAGAGCACATAAAAAGACTCACAGCCATCAGGGGCAAAACTTTTATCGGTTGCAGTAGGTCTGTGAAGATAAAGTGAAAAATCTTCACTCATTTTTTTGCTATCAAATATTTCAGATAATAGTTCCTTAAACCTAGGTCCCATCCAGATGCTGTGATGAGCGACATCGGGGTAAAGCTTTTTAGTGCCAAAATAAAGCACGTACAGCCCCATGCTATAACGCTTTTTAACCGCCGGCATCAGGTTCTTTTTATTGGGTAGTAAATGCTGATAACAGGTTTCTGGATCACCGCCAAATACCACTATATCCGCATCAGAAACAGTACCATCTGCCATGCGAACAGCCGTAGCCTGATTTTTCTCAGTAATTATTTCGTCCACATCGGCATTTAAAACGATCTTAATCCCTTGGCGCTCCATCAGTTTACCCAGTTCGGCAACTAATTTACCCGTTCCTCCCATACAGAAAAAGACACCCCAGCGACGCTCCAAATAATGGATAAGCGTGTAAATTGCCGTGGTTTTAAAGGGGTTGCCTCCCACTAACAGCGGGTGGATTGAAAAAGCCTGCCTAATAAGCGGGTGCTTCAAATAATGGCCAACAAGCTGAGAGACTGTTTTGTAGCACTTTAAAGTCAGCAATGCGGGAATCTGTCGGATCATTAGCCAAAGACTATTAAAGGGCCTATGAACCAGCTTTTTAAAGCCAATATCGTAGACTTTCTTAGACTGATCAAGCAGAGCCAGATAGCCGTCGGCGTCTTTAGGGCTAAAGCGACGAATTTCGGTTAGGGTATCCTCAATTGAGGCTCGATAGTCGAACTGACTACCATCGCTAAAATGAAATCGATAAAAAGGATCAAGGGGGACAAAATTTAAATGGTCTTCAAGCTTTTCATCAAATAACTCAAAAAGCTCATCAAATAGAAAGGGAGCGGTAATCACCGTAGGTCCTGCATCATGGGTATAGCCGCCGCGCTCAAAAACCTGCGCTCTGCCCCCCAAGTTGCCAAGTCTCTCCATTAGAGTGACTTGGTAACCTAATGCTCGTAATCTTAATGCTGTGGCTATTCCTGCAAATCCAGCTCCAATAACAATGGCATGCTGTGATTCTGTTGCTTGACTGTTTAAGCGATTCGACATTGGCTTTTTTCCAAGGTTGTTTTCTTGACTGATTCAACTAAGCCGGCGGTGACCGATTGTAATGCTAGTGGCAGAGAGGTAACTAACTGCTCTGCTTGCATTAACCAGTCATCGACTAGTTGATTAGCCTGAAGAATAACAACACTTGAAGCAATCCGTTGCTGCCAATGGGCAAGTTGCCTATTATCGTTCGAGCAATACCATTGATTAAAATCTGTTTGACTTGTGCCCTGTGCGGCAAAAAGACTCACGACTAGATTGGGTTTACGACCATCAAGATCACAGGATTTGTGGCTTGATGGGATAATATCATCTATATCGTTATAGCCTTGATAAGCCAGTCCACAGAAGCTAACCAAACGATCTAAATCATTTAACCAGTCACTATTTTCGTATGTATTAATTATTCCGGCTGCAATGGCAGCACCTTTTATGGGTGCTATTAGCAAGGGGGCTGTTTTGCCCGCAGCAATTTTTTGCCATTCACCTAAGTCAGCGCATTGACGCTGACTTGTATCAGAAATTTGTCCGCTACAGGTTTCTTGCATTGCCTGTGCGAGGAGTGCGGTAAGTTGGCCGCCTTGCTGGGTATTTCGCGCAGCTAGTTCAAATGCCTTGGCAACCATCCAGTCGCCTAGACAAAGCGCCATATCAGAACCAAAAAACTCATTAATACTTTTTTGTCCACGGCGATGTGTACTGGCATCACTAATATCATCATGTATTAGCGAGGCGTTGTGCAGAAGCTCACAGGCTGCTGCCCAGTGAATATTGTCTTTATTATCGAGGTTAAGGGCGGTGCCGCTTGAAATGGCAAGCTGTGCTCTAAAGGCCTTACCTGGATTTTTAAAATGATAGTTGGCAGCGATAGCCAAACTGTCGTTGTTCTTAGGCATCTCTGAATGAAGAAGATTATCTAATTGAGATAGCCATAGGTTTTTTATTGTCGGGGCCATCGGTGGTACCCTCGTCGCTAGTAACTTTTTTGTTACTTATTTTTGTTGTTATAGGTCTTTATTTTTTTTTAAGAAAGAGAGAGCCAGAAGCTGGCTCTCTCCTATTCTTAACAGTAGATTATTCCGAATCAGCTACTGCAGCTGCCCAAATAACGATACCGAAACCAATTTTGTTCCAGAAGTCAGCTAGGTTGTAAATAACGTTCATAGTACCTGCATCTGCTCCACCGCCTAGGTAACCTAGGAAATAACCTAATGGATAGATAGCCCAACCAACAGTCACTAGAAGTGTCATTGTCTTATAGGCTTTCTGTACATTGGCATTAGCAAGACTTGCATTTACCTTGCTTGCTTCACCTTTCATGATGTACCAGATTACGTAGAACCAAGATGCCATCGATAGAACAAAGGCCATGCCTACGCCCATCATGCCAGTCTCTCCGGCATAACCGAATAGCAGCATAGCTGTTGAACCAACTAGTAGATTCCAGAATACGCGACCAGGCACCTTGCCTACTGCCGACATAATCAAATAGAACTCTACCATTAAGAGTGGCACTGTAAGTAACCAATCGATATAGCGGAACTCAGTTGGTGATGTTCCCGTTGCAACCCAGACATCACGCATATAGAAGTAATGAACCGCAGCTATAAGCGTAACTAAACCAGATACTGTTAACGATGTTTTCCACTTACCAGCAACGCGATCACGCTCCAAGAAGAAGAAAGCTGTTGCAGCAACTAGTGCCATGGAAATTAACCAAAAAGACATACCGACGTAATCGCCGCCTTGTAAATTGTTTGTCATGTGTAACCCCTACTAAAAATCAAGCTTTATTATTGTTGTGTCTGCTTGTATATCCAAGACTTGCATTACATAAGATAGTCAAGCGACACTCCCAGTACAGCAATTCAAGTGTAAGATAGTTCTTACACAAGAACTTATACATTATCCCTTTTTTTAATAAAGGACAACCCATTGATGCATGCGTAACCTAGGTTATGCAACAATGGTGCTTGTTATTCGTGAGTAAAAGAAATATGGATTACCTCACGAACCATTGAATTTAGAACAGTCAAAAAATATAAAGTTAGCATGACTAAAAACAACGTAAGATAAGTATAGGCAACAATATTAATGGGGAAAGGGGCGATGAAAAAATTATTTTTTAGTAAATACTTACGGTTTTTCGCTTGCCTATGTCTGTGCTTGTCAGGTTTAGCGGTTAATGGGTCGGAGGAGCTGCAAAATGGCCATTTCCCGTCAGAGGTATGGCAGACTCAATCGGCAGAGGCAGTCAATGTAAACCCAATAAAGCTGAAAAAACTATTCGATTTATCATTTGAAGACCCCTCAACTCAGGGTGCAGCGCTATTTAAAAATGGAAAACTCATTAAAGAGCACTATGCGGAGGGTTATAGCGAAGCTAATGTAGCTACTTCATGGTCAATGGCAAAAAGTTTTTATGCCGCACTGGTGGGTATTTCTATAGAGCGAGGTGAAATTGGACATCTCGATGAAAAACTCAGTTTGTATCTCGATTATTTTTCAGATGATCGCCGGGATATAACGATTCGACAGCTGCTTAATATGACCAGCGGCTTAGAAATGCCCAGTCATGAGCATGAAAAAATGTTTTTTACCAAGGATCATTTGGCCTACGCCAGACAGGTTAAATTTGAGCAAGCGCCCGATCAGGTTTTTGAATATAACAATGTTAACTCTATGTTACTGGCTGATCTTTTGCTTGAAGCCACTGGCATGCCTGCTGATATTCTTCTTAGAAAAAGAATCTTTAATAAAATCGGATTAACTAATGTCAATCTATGGCAAGACACGGCGGGCAATGCTCTAACTTACTGCTGTGTAGATACCACAGTAAGACAGTATGCGCGGTTCGGTCTGTTGTTTGCCCGTGGCGGCCAATGGCAAGATCAGCAGGTGATCCCCAAGACCTATGTGGATGAAACTCTCCAACAGTATTGGAGTGATATACCCAGCAACGATTTAAATCACCCTCGCGGATATTCACTCCATTGGTGGGTGTCTCGCTATAACAAACAGTCGAAAATTTTTAATGCGAGCGGCAAGTTTGGTCAATATATTTTTGTTGATCCCGCCAATGATGTGGTTTTTGTTAGGGTGACAAAATATCATCCTACCGGTGGCGAAAAAATTGACTGGGGGCCACTGGGTTTTGTTAATAAAATTGGCTCAGTGGAGTTTCGCAGAAAGCTAGCCATGCGTTTGAGTCAATGGGGTTGGATTGACATCCAAGCCGATGTTAAGGCGCCTATGACCTTTGATGATGGCGTTTCCAACCAATTTTCGAATAATTACAGTGAAATAATCGACAATCTAGCCACCCTAAATCAACCTTAATTTGTGATTAAAGTTCTTATAAAGATTCCAAATTATCAAGACAGTATTGGCCGCGTTTTAGAATCGATTCTTTAATCTCTGGTTGCATCTTGTCCCAACTTCTATAGGCCATAGCTGTGCGCGGATTATTGCGAAGCAGTGCTTTGTTGGCCATCATAAATTTCCAATACAGGCTATTGAATGGGCAGGCAGATTCAGTATCTCGTTCTTTGACCTTATAGCTACACTGGGAGCAGTAGTCGCTCATTTTATTAATATAGCTGCCGCTGGCCGCATAGGGTTTAGTGGCAATTAAGCCGCCATCGGCAAATTGACTCATGCCTCGAGTATTAGGTAGCTCAACCCATTCGATAGCATCGATATAGATGCCAAGATACCACTGGTCCACCTGATCTGGGTCAATGCCGGCTAGCATGGCAAAGTTGCCGGTTACCATCAGCCGTTGAATGTGATGAGCATAGGCGTAGTCCAATGATTGATCCACGGCCTGTTTCACACAGGTCATTTTTGTTTCACCGGTCCAAAAATACTCAGGTAAATCGTTACTTGCTTCAAGATGATTTAGGGATTTATAAGCGGGCATATTAACCCAATACACGCCGCGTATATATTCTCGCCAGCCAATAATTTGGCGAACAAAGCCTTCTATTTGCGCTATATCAATATCAGTATCAGAGCGGTAAAACTTATCCAGAGCAGCCTGTACCACCTCAGAGGGATGTAATATTTTGCAGTTTAGGGCGAAGGAGATACGAGCATGATAGAGACTCCATTTGCGATCACCCTGATGGGTCATCGCATCCTGAAAGCGCCCAAAGAGAGGTAAGCACTGGTCGCAGAAAAAATCCAGTTGTTGCAATGCCTGCTGTCGATTAATGGGCCATATAAGCGAGGCTCCTATATTGCCAATACTGGCTATATTGTGACGTTCGATGCGCTTTAGTATTTCAGAGATATCATTACTAAAAATTAGTGGCTGTGGAATAGCATCTAAATCGGCAGGCTTAAGTTTTTGTCGATTTTCCGAATCAAAGTTCCAGCGTCCATTTAAGGGTTGGTCGCCATCCATAAGAATTTCAAATCGTTTGCGCATCTTGCGATAGAACGACTCCATTCGATTGTGCTTGCCAGCATTTAAGTATTTAGGCAGCTCTTCAATAGTCAGTAAAAAATGCTCTGAGTCGAAACAATTAATGGTTGTTTGTGAGCCTAGGTCGAGGGATTTGAGTTGCTCGGCAAGCCGGTATTCTTCAGGGTGCTGATATTCGAAAGCTTCAATCCCCTGTTGGTCGCATAGTTTAGCAATCAGCGCATTGAGGTCAGAAAATTCTGCAGTATCATCTAAGGTTAGATGCAACACCTGATGCCCCAAATTACTCAGATCATTAGCAAACTCTGACATGGCGGCAAAAAACCCGCACAGCTTCTGAATATGATGACGCACATAGTTTGATTCCTGATGAAGCTCCGCAATTAAATACAGGACAGGTTCATCTTGTTGGGCATACCAAGAATGATTGATATTGAGCTGGTCGCCTAAGATAAGACGTAGTTTTTTCGGTGAATTACTCACGCAAGAATCTCCGTACGCTTAAGATCAATTGGCCAATCAGAGGGGTCAGTTGAATCCAGAGGAAAGTTATCTTTAAGGCCCTGCCAGCGGTTAATAAATTGCTGTTTAGGGTCATAAATTTGCGTTTGTTTATTCAAATCGAACTGCCTGTGGCCTCTTGGGTCAGCGCCTACACCGGCAAGGTATTGCCAATTACCCCAGTTGGATCCTAGGTCAAAATCTACCAGCTGTTGCTCCATATAGGCTGCGCCATAACGCCAATCTAAAGAAAGCTCATGCACAAAACAACTGGCGACCAGTTGACGGCCACGGTTTGACATATAGCCAGTAGCATTAAGCTGACGCATGCAAGCATTCACAATGGGGTAGGGTGTTGTGCCCTGGCACCACTTTTGGAAACGCTCTGGATAAAAACTGGTATTAGGGGATCGATCTTTGATGCCAGAAAAAGCGATCATCTGTTCGCCATATTTTTCAGCATACCACTGGAAATACTCACGCCAGAGTAATTCAAAATAAATCCAATAGGTGGAGTCATTAGACACAACCTCGTCTTCGTATTGATTGAGCCTATGTATAATTCGACGAGCCGATAGGCAGCCTTGGGCCAACCAGGGGCTAAATTTGGTCGAATAGTCCATGCCGTCAAGTCCATTCCGAGTTTGTTTGTAAGTGCTAGGTAGGTCCGATTGGAAGTATGTTTCCATATGGCGAACCCCTGCAATTTCACCGCCCTTAAATAAAGTCTGTGCTTCGCTAGCCTGACCCAGTTGCGGCCAGGGTAAGGGGTCGGTTATTGGGGGTGGTAAACGGTTTGGCGGTGACTGCGGTGAATCAATTTGTAGTTTTTCTGCTTTGCGCCTAAATTTAGAAAAGCTATCGGGTAATTCCCTGAGTTCAAAGGGGAATTGTTCAGATCTAAATAACCGATTGTTACTCACTTCGGAAAAATTGATCTGTGGATAGTGAGTTTGGATTTTAAGCCATTCAGCGCTATCAAGGGCATGCTGGTCACTATTTCTGTAGATATTCGTAATACCATGATCATCGATGAGTTGAGCCATTTCAGATTGAGTGTTTTCGATAACTACTAGGTGTTGGCCTAGATCTTGAAGTTGCTCATTTAAACAATGTAGCGATTCCGAAAGGAAGACCTGTCGGTTTTGTGAAATAGAGGACCCCACCTGTAAATGCGAGAGCCGAACAGGAATATCAACCGAAAACACAAAAAGGAGCTGATCCATGGCTTCAGCAGCCATTTTTAGCGCTGGATTATCATCTAGTCTTAAATCAGTTGTGAACCAATAAATCCCTTTTTTTGACATAATTTTTTATCCACTAAATTGTCCAATGCTGAATTAGAGGTACGTGATGGTAAATTGGTTGGATTCAATTACTAAAGCAGATCAAACCAAAGCTTTTAAGGCAGCGTAAATAAGGGTAGAAAAGTATTTCATTCACATTGATGGAGAATTCTATGGCGGATACCTCAACCGTCGACTTACAGCCTGACAAGAATCGACTAACCCTTTGGTTGGGTTACCTGGGCTTGATCCCGTTTTTGGTTCCTCTGATCGAAATGACCGGTGCGCTCGCCTCAGGCGTGGGCGTTCATGGTGCTTCGATATTTGGTTTCTATGCACCCTATGTATTCATTGCCTATAGCGCAATAATTTTAAGTTTTCTTGCTGGAATTTTATGGGCAAAGAGCAGAGACTTTTCACAAAAAAAAATAGCTCGAAGCATGATAGTCTTTAGTAATCTGTTAGCACTTTCGGGCTGGGCCAGTCTGTTGCTGATTAATATCTCATCCATGCTTATGGTTTTTGCTGTGGCACTTTTACTCTGTGGTTATGGCAGTCTGTTGCTCGCTGAGCGCTCACTGGATCATGATGCTAGAGACTCTCAGTACTGGCGCATGCGTTTAGTGCTTACAATGTTAGTCATTTGCGCCCATAGTCTAGTGCTTATTTATCTTATTCGGGACCTTTAAAACAATGGTAGAACTTAGAATTTTTTACGATGGCGGCTGTCCACTGTGCCTGTCCGAAATGAAGGAATTGTTAAGTCTTGATGTCGAGCAAAGCATAGACTTGGTGGATATTAATCAACCGGGTTTTGAAGAAAAATACCCAGTTATTAATAAAGAAAAAGCCGACGCGATTCTTCATGGTCAATTAGCCGATGGTAGTATTATTTTGGGCTTGGATGTGACTCATAAAGCCTGGTCTCTAGTGGGCAAGGGTCGCTGGACCGCTGTTTTACGTTGGCCGGTTGTCCGAATATTCACTGATTGGGCCTATCTTTTGTTTGCCAAATATCGTCATTCCCTTTCCCGGCTCATTACCGGTAAATCACGCTGTGAAAGCTGTTCACTCGAGAGAGAAAAATGCTAACTAATTCCTCTAACGCATTAGTGTTGGGTGCCAGTGGCGCCATAGGTCAGGCGCTGATTCAGAATTTCTTAAATGACAATCAAATCGGGCGGGTGATTGCGGTAAGTCGTTCGGCTGCGACATTTCACCACCCAAAATTACATTGGGTTTCTACTCAGTATGATGAGCCAAGCATGCAAGCGGTTGTCGATGGTTTATCAGAGTATAAGGGCAGTTTTTCAAAAGTTTGTATCTGTCATGGCATACTTCATGGCGAGAAAATGTTTCCTGAAAAGCGCATGGAAGAAATGAGCGTAGATATGATGCAATCAATTTTTTACGCCAACACCATTGTGCCCTCATTGTGGCTAAAGTTGCTTAGAAAGCTTGTGGCGGGTTCAATTGAATGTAAGGTTGCCTGCTTTAGTGCCAGAGTTGGAAGTACGGGTGATAACAGTCTGGGCGGTTGGTACAGTTACAGAGCGTCAAAAGCTGCACTAAATAGTTTGATGAAAACTTTCTCTATTGAATATGCGCGTCGCGCCAAGAACGTAAAGCTTATTGCCTTTCATCCAGGCACTGTGAATTCTGAAATGTCGAAACCCTTTCATGCAACCGTGCCTGAGGGTAAGTTATTTGAACCCAATTATGTAGCTGACTGTTTGTCTCAGCTAATGGACGAGTTAAAAATTGATGGTGAGTTAAGCTATCTAGATTATGCGGGAAAGCCCATCCCATGGTAGTGCCTCGATTTACGCAAATGGGTTCAATAAAAACACTTTAAAAAATAGATAAGCACAGAAAATTTGTATACTTTTTCTGTCAGAAAAAATTAATTTGAGGTAAAATGCGCGCAATATTTAAGCATGCCTTTTAATAGTCTAAATAATACTTAGGAAACGCCAAAACCATGTTCGATAAACAGAAAACAATTGAAAAATATGATGCTGAACTTTGGAATGCCATGCAGCAGGAAGGTCAGCGCCAAGAGCAACATATTGAACTAATTGCTTCAGAGAACTACACCAGTCCAGCGGTAATGCAGGCTCAGGGTAGTAAGCTCACTAATAAGTATGCCGAGGGGTATCCCAATAAGCGCTACTATGGTGGCTGTGAATATGTGGATGTTGCAGAAGAATTGGCAATTGAAAGACTTAAGTCTCTGTATGGCGCAGACTTTGCTAATGTGCAGCCGCACTCGGGCTCGCAGGCAAATAATGCGGTGTTCTTAGGGCTAATCAAAGGCGGTGATACGGTTCTTGGTATGAGCTTGGCCGACGGCGGTCACCTAACCCATGGTGCAAAGCCTAACTTTTCAGGCAAGTTATACAATGCGGTGCAATATGGTCTTAATGCTGAAACCGGTCTAATTGATTATGAACAGGTTGAAGCTCTTGCTGATGAGCACAAGCCGGCAATGATCATTGCGGGATTCTCAGCTTACTCAGGCATCATGGACTGGGCTCGCTTTAGAGAGATTGCCGACAAAGTGGGTGCCTATCTTTTAGTTGATATGGCTCATGTATCTGGTCTTGTGGCAGCAGGCGTATATCCAAGCCCAATTCCTCATGCACATGTTGTGACCTCAACTACCCACAAGACCTTGCGCGGTCCCCGTGGCGGTTTTGTTTTAACCAACGATGAAGCCATTGCTAAAAAAGTAAACTCTGCAGTTTTCCCTGGTAGTCAGGGTGGCCCTCTTTGCCATGTGGTTGCAGCTAAAGCAATTGCTTTCAAAGAAGCGGCAAGCGACGAATTTGTTGAATATCAAAAACAGGTAGTTGCAAACGCTAAAGCCATGGCAAAAACCTTTATCGACCGCGGTATCAAGGTTGTATCCAATGGCACAGAAAACCACCTAATGTTGGTAGATCTGATTGGTAAAGAATACACCGGAACCGATGCCGATGCTGCCATGGGTCAAGCCTTTATTACAGTGAATAAAAATGCTGTTCCCAACGACCCAAGATCACCTTTTGTGACCTCGGGTTTAAGAGTAGGAACACCGGCTATCACCACAAGAGGTTTTGGCATTGAAGAGACGACTCAGTTGACTCATTGGATGTGCGATATCTTAGAAAGCCTAGAAAGTGGCAATTCTGAGCAGGTTATCGCTGAAGTCAAAACTAAGGTTCTAGATATCTGTAAGCGATTCCCTGTATACGGCTAAGCTTAGATAAATAGGTACCCTAAAAGCCCCATTAAATTGGGGCTTTTTTTATCCTATTCATTGCAACAGTTAAACCAACATAGGCTGAACAATGGATGTATTCAGTGGTGGGGTCTCCAATGCTCTATGTTGTGTTAGAATACTCGCTCTTTTTTAAGGTAAATCATAATGTTTTGCCCATTTTGTAATGCTGATGATACAAAAGTCATAGATTCACGATTGGTTGCCAATGGTGGTCAGGTTCGTCGTCGCCGTGAATGTGGGGCATGCGGTGAGCGTTTTACTACCTATGAGCTGGCAGAACTGGTTATGCCAAGAGTGATTAAAACCGATGGTAGTCGTCAGTCATTTGATGAAGACAAGTTGCGCGCAGGGCTTCAGCGAGCCCTTGAAAAGCGACCAGTTTCCATCGAGAAAATTGAAGTAGCCATTTCACAAATTAAGCATTTTCTTCAGGTAACGGGTGAGCGCGAAGTGCCATCACAGATTATTGGAGAAGAAGTGATGAGACAGCTACGAAAGCTAGATGCGGTGGCCTATGTTAGATTTGCCTCGGTCTATCGAAGCTTTCAAGACATCAGCGAATTTCAAGCAGAACTCAATCGTCTCAATGCCGATGGCAAAGACGCAACTGACTAATTTATGCGCTTTTCTGATATAGATCACAAAATGATGGCGCGAGCATTGCAGTTAGCAGCAAAGGCTCGCTACACCGCTTCACCCAATCCTGCAGTTGGCTGTGTTGCCCTGTTAGGTGAAAAAATTATTGGTGAGGGTTTTACCCGTCCTCCGGGGGGTAATCATGCAGAAGTTGAAGCCCTATCACAGGCGGGAAATCAGCCTCAGTCTACCCTTTATGTAACCCTTGAGCCCTGCTGTCATCAAGGCAAAACAGGTCCCTGTACTCAAGCAATTATCGATGCCAATGTTAAACGTGTTGTGGTTGCCGCCGAGGACCCTAACCCACAGGTGTCAGGTTCTGGTATCAAGCAATTGCAGGATGCGGGAATAGACGTTGAATTAGGGCTTATGGAAGCGCAGGCGCGGGAGCTTAATCAAGGATTCTATAAGCGCCACACAGAAGGAACGCCCTGGGTAACTGTTAAAATGGCTGCTAGCCTTGATGGCCGAACGGCTATGGCGAGCGGGCAGAGCCAGTGGATTACCTCACCCGCGGCACGCCTTGATGTTCAGCGCATGCGAGCCGCAAGCTGTGCCATTATTACGGGTATAGGGACGCAAATAATGGACGATCCCTCGCTTACCCTGCGTATAACAGAGCAAGAACTTGGGGTTGAAGATCCTGTTAAGCAGCCATTACGCGTGGTAATTGATGCGCAGTTGAAAATGGCGACTCAGGCTCGATTGCTTCAACAGCCCGGCGATTGCTTGGTGGCAACCCTCGATGGACCTGAGCAAAGACGCAAATCAGAGGCGTTGATTGCCGCAGGTGCAGAGGTGATTTTTGTAGCCAATAATGCCGAGCATGTTGATCTGCAAGCATTGCTTGAGATACTGGCGGCGAGAGATTGCAATCAGGTTATGGTCGAGGCCGGAGCTGGCCTTGCAGGGGCATTTGTCGCTCAGGGTTTGTTGGACGAATTAGTCTGTTATTGGGCTCCCAAATTATTTGGTAGTGAAGCTAGACCCATGTTTGAGTTACCCATTAAGACAATTGATGCGCATTTGGCGCTGTCTGTTAAAGATATGCGTCAGGTGGGTGAAGATATTAAACTGGTATTAATCCCAGACAAAGATTACTAAGACTAAGCTAAGGTAGAACTTATGTTTACAGGAATTATTAGTGCGATTGGCAAGATTGTTTCCCTTGAACAGCGTCAAGGCGATGTTCGAATAACCATTGATGCAGCAAATTTGGGACTTGATGATGTCAGGTTAGGTGACAGTATCGCCTGCAATGGCGTCTGTCTTACTGCGGTTGAGCTTTCAGATCAGGGTTTTGTGGCCGATGTATCCACTGAGACCCTAAGCCTGACCACTATTGGCAATTGGCAAACCGATACAGGTATTAATTTAGAAAAAGCCATGCAGGCCACTGATCGATTTGGTGGGCACATTGTTTCTGGCCATGTCGATGGTATTGGAGAGGTGGTATCTCTGCATGAAGACGCTCGGTCATGGCGCTTCTGTATAAAGGCCCCAGCTAATCTTGCAAAATACATTGCTCAAAAAGGTTCTATTACTGTGGATGGCACAAGTCTCACTGTTAATGCAGTGACGGGCAGTGAATTGGAACTTAATATCGTGCCCCACACCATGATACATACGGTAATGAGTGACTATGCTGTGGGTACAAAAGTTAATTTAGAAGTGGATTTGATCGCCCGTTACCTTGAGCGATTGACTAGCCAAGCAAACTAGGAAAATAGCATGCAGCTAAATACAGTGGAAGAATTAATCGAAGATATCCGTCAGGGAAAGATGGTTATTCTGATGGATGACGAAGATCGTGAAAATGAAGGCGATCTCGTTATGGCCGCACCTATGGTAAGGCCAGAAGATATTAATTTTATGGCTACTTACGCCCGCGGTTTAATCTGCTTGCCTCTCAGTGAAGAGCGCTGTGAACAGCTAAATTTAGGTTTAATGGTCGCAGGTGATACCAATAGCTCAAGTCATGGTACGCCTTTTACCCTATCTATCGAGGCGGCGAAAGGCGTTACTACAGGTATTTCTGCTGCTGATCGTGCACGTACCGTGCAAGCAGCTGTTGCCAGTAATGCGCGACCCCAAGATATTGTTCAGCCCGGTCATATTTTCCCCTTAAAAGCCCAGCCAGGCGGCGTACTGAGTCGCGCGGGGCATACAGAAGCAGGCTGTGACCTAGCCAGATTAGCGGGTTTTGAACCCGCTGCCGTTATTGTAGAAATTATGAATGAAGATGGCACTATGGCGCGCCGTGATGATCTTGAAATATTTTCTAAAAAACATGATTTAAAAATTGGCACCATTGCCGATTTAATTAACTACCGGTTGGTAACAGAAAAAACCACCCAATGTATTAGTGAGCGTCAGGTGAATACTCATTATGGTGAGTTCACTCTTAAAACCTATCTAGATAATGCGCGAGACGAAAAGCATTTTGCTCTTGTAATGGGAGATGTGAGTGGCGGCGATGCACCCTTAGTGAGGGTTCATGTGAATCGATCAGCTCGAGATCTATTGGCTATTGAGCCTAGAGAGGGCTTTCAGTCATGGTCGACCCATACTGCCCTAGAAGCTATAGCTAAAGAGGGAAGAGGCGCATTGGTATTGCTCTATTACCCCGAAAGCGCTGAGGATATGGACAGGAATATTGATGAGATGCTCAATATCAAAACCGAAAAAACACCACCCGCCAATGAGGTTGTTTACCTTCAGGTGGGGACAGGTTCTCAAATATTGATGGATCTAGGTGTCAGCAAGATGCGCTTATTAAGTGCGCCTTTTAAATTTAGTGGTATTTCCGGCTTCGACTTAGAAGTTGAGGAATACATCGATTATCAGGACAGTTAAGGGAATAATTATGGGTGAGTTTAGACCTCAAGAAGGTAATTTTTCTGTAGGTGATTCAAGAATTGCAGTAGTGACTGCACGTTGGAATTCAGAGATTACTGAAGGGTTGCGCAAGGGGGCATTAAGAGCTCTCAAGCGTCATAATGTTGAAGCTGTCGAAGATTTCTATGTGCCAGGCGCTTTTGAATTGCCCTTAGCCGCGCAACGTGCCGCCCTAACCGGACGGTTTGACGCCGTGATTACTCTCGGCTGTGTTATTCGTGGCGATACCCCACATTTTGACTATGTCTGTGCCGAAACAACCCGTGGTATTGGTGAGGTTGGATTACAGCAAAATATGCCAGTGGCCTTTGGTCTGTTGACCACGGATAACCTGCATCAAGCATTAGAGCGTGCTGGTGATAACCAAGAAAATAAGGGTGAAGAAGCTGCCCTGACCGTACTTGAAATGCTTGAGCTTTTTAAATCAATGCAGGATAAAAAATAAATGTCTAAAACAAAGGCCAAGCAAAAAGCGCGTAAACTTCTCGTTCAGGCGCTTTATTCCTGGGATCTCGGTGGTACAGATCTGGAAACCATTGAGGTTAATTTCAATTTAGAAAATGATATGAGCAAAGTGGATACTGAGTTGTTTAAAACCATACTCTTTGGTGCACCTCAAAATCTTGAACAAATTGATGGCGCCTTCCAAAAGTATCTAGATCGAGAGCAGGAGAAGCTAGATCCGGTATCTCGCGCTATACTAAGATTAACCACCTATGAGTTAATCTTTAGTATTGAAGTTCCCTATAAGGTAGCAATTAATGAGGGCGTCAATTTAGCAAAAACCTTTGGCCCCACGGATGCATTTAAATTTATCAATGGTGTTCTCGATCGTGTGGCAGCAGATACAAGAGCTGTGGAGATCGCCGCCCATAAAGGTTAAGCATTGTCACAGAGTAAAGATCAATCCAATAACGAATTTTCGCTGATTAACCGTTACTTTAAAAAACTAACGGCACAGCAAGATGTGGTTGTGGGTATTGGTGACGATGCTGCTATCTTAGCGCCAACAGAAGGTCATCAGTTGGCTCTCGCCACCGATAGTTTGGTGGCATCTGTTCATTTTCCCGATGAGGCTAATGCCTATCAAATTGCTACTCGGTCACTGTGCGTTAACCTCAGTGATATGGCGGCTATGGGCGCTATACCCAAATGGTTTACTCTGGCTTTAACCCTGCCTCAGCAACTTGCCACTACTGACTGGCTGCAGGATTTTAGTCAGGGTCTAGCTGAGGTCGCTAAGCAATATAATGTAGCCCTAGTGGGTGGCGATACTACAGCAGGACCACTCACTATTAGTATTACAGTTGCAGGCGAGTTACCTGCCGGTGAGGCGCTGTGTCGCGGGGGTGCTCAAGTGTACGACAGTATCTATGTGAGTGGTACGCTGGGTGATGGTGCTGCCAGTTTGTTGGCATTAACCCAAAATTCCGAAATGATCAGCGAACGACTTTTGCAGCGTTTTTACTTTCCACAGCCGCAGATTGCTTTAGGTGTAGGCCTGAGAGATTTTGCTACTGCCTGTATTGATATTTCTGATGGGTTAGTTGCCGACTTAGGCCATATATGCAAAGCCAGTGGCCTTGGCGCGGCAATTAAAAGTGACCTTCTGCCTATTCACTCTGAATTGAAAGACAATCACAGTAATCAAGTGCCTGAGTGGGCATTGACCGGCGGCGATGATTATCAGCTATGTTTTACTATACCTGAGTCCAAACAAGCGGCCTTTGAGGCATGGGTACAACAAGCAAATATTCCAGTCACTAAGATTGGCAATATGACGCAATTACAGCATAATCAAGACGCGGTATTGCTTGATGATCAGGCCCTATCCGCCAACTTTGGAGGATATACCCATTTCAAATAAGAACCCGAGTTTTACCGACCTTCTGCGATCGCCAACACTGTTACTGGCTTTTGGCTTTGGTAGTGGTTTAGCGCCCAAGGCGCCGGGTACCTTCGGCACAGTTGCGGCTATTCCGCTTTGGTTGTTGCTATGCCAGTTACCCCTGTATCTTTACTGGGCTGTGGTCGCAATATCAGCAATTGCTGGCATCTATATCTGTGGTCGAGCCTCTAGCAAACTTGCAGTGCATGATCATTCGGGCATTGTTTGGGATGAATTTGTCGGTCTTTGGATCGCGTTAGCATTTATCGAACCTCAGCTGACGTCGATTATCGTGGGTTTTTTACTCTTTAGATTTTTCGATATTGTTAAGCCATGGCCTATTAGTTGGCTGGACAAACAGGTTGGTGCCGGAATTGGCATTATGATCGATGATGTTGTGGCGGGTTTTTTTGCCGCAATAGTTATTGTAGTTATTAGTAACTTGGGCTTTTTGTAAGTAAAAAACGTAGTGATAATTCTATAATTAAAATATTTAATGCCAGTGAGGGCAGCTAGTTGAAAACAAAATTACTTCCATTAATCGTTATTGTCGCAGCTTTCCTTATTGCATTAATCATGAGTGCCTTTAAGCCTAATTCCCTTGAGTTAGAATCACCCGATCGGGAAGTTGCGGTAACAACCGAAATAATTAACTCGTCTAAGGTCGAATTGCAGGCCATTTCGCAGGGAACAGTTCAGCCAAGAACCAGCACGATATTGGTTTCTGAGGTTTCCGGCGCAGTTCTTGATGTTGCTGCCCAATTTGAAGTGGGCGGTACCTTTAATAAAGGTGATGTTTTAGTTCGATTAGATGCAGCAGATTATAAGGTCGCTAAACAAAGAGCAGAGGCACAGCTTAAGAGTGCCAAGGCGCAGTTACTGACTGAGCAAGCTAAATCAGTTCAAGCCAAAAAAGAGTGGCAGATGACAGGTCGCCCACTGGAAGATGCGCCTGTATTGGCACTGCGAACGCCATTTTTAGCTGAGGCTGAAGCTCGATTAATTCAAGCCCAGGCTGAAGTGGCTCAGGCAGAATTAAAAATTCAACGAACCATTATTCGAGCACCCTATGCCGGCATGGTAGCTAGCACTCATGTGGATATGGGTCAATATGTCACCATCGGAACAAAGTTGGGTTCAATCTTTGCTATTGATTATGCCGAGATAAGACTGCCCATGACGGATAAGCAAATGTCTAAGCTTTCTTTATCTGAAGGGTCTATAAAAAACCAGTCTTTTACCAATGCTAAGGTTGAGTTGAAGGCCGTGGTTAATGGCAGTGAGGTCGAATGGCCCGCCATTTTGGTTCGATCTGAGGGTACCATAGAGCAGAGTAGTCGTGCTCAGTATCTCGTGGCACAAATTGATGATCCCTATAATTTAAAAAACCAGAAAAACCGTCAACCACTCCTCATGGGAACCTTTGTCGAAGCCACTGTGTCCGGCAAGACAATTGATGCCGTGCATGCACTCCCTCGCTATGCGTTGCGAGCTAATCAGCGGGTTGCCGTGGTCACAGCCGAGAAACGGTTAAAGATGGTTGCGGTTGATTATATTTTCGACGATCGTAATTACTACTACATAAACTCAGGTCTTGAAGGTTCCGTTGAAGTGGTTACCAGTGGTATGGGCATTATGGTTGATGGTATGAAAGTTAAGCCGCAATCAACGGATGTTTGGACAGAATTATAATGAAAGAATCTAACAGCTACGGCTTAATTGGATGGTTCACCAAAAATCCGGTGGCGGCTAATCTGCTGATGTTATTTATTATAGTTGCAGGCGCAATTTCGGCATTTACCATCAGTAAGGATATGTTCCCACGAACAGATAGAAACATTGTTCAGGTGTCTGCAGTTTATCCTGGCGCTGCGCCGGTAGAGGTGGAAAAGGGGGTTATTCTGCCAATCGAATCGGCCTTGCAAGGTTTGAGTGGTATCAAAGAAATGCGCTCTAAAGCCAGTCGTGATGTTGCTAGTATTGAGTTGGATATAGAGCCTAGCCAAGATATTAACGAGGTCATGGCTAGGATTGAAGATCGAATTAGTAGCATCCTAAATTTCCCTGATGATCTTGAAAAGCCCAGTGTGAGTAAGTTTGAGGATATTAGCTGGGTGACAGGCGTTGCGGTTTCCGGGCCATTGGACGAATTTCAGCGCAAGGAACTTGGTCAAGAAATCCGAGACGAATTATTGGAGTTATCTCAGGTAAAGAAAGTTATTCTTTGGGGTGTCGATGACTATGAAATTTCTATTGAGGTTAAAGAGCAGCGCCTAAGAGAACTAAATATGACCCTCGCTGAAGTTGCCAAGGCGGTGCGAGAGTCTTCCTTAGATCTTCCCGCGGGCATGATTCGTTCTGACAGTGGCAACATACTGGTTAGAACTGAGGGCAAGGCCTATTCAGGTGAGCAGTTTGAAAATCTGGTGCTACGAAGCTACGCCGATGGCTCACAATTATTAATCTCCGATGTAGCAACAGTACGAGATACATTCCAAGAATCCAGCACCTTTGTGCACTTTGATAAAGAGTCTGCCGTCACTTTGGGGATTTTTTCCTTAGAAGACCAAAATTTGCTGGCGATTGATGAAGCTGTCAAATCTTATATCGAGAAAAAATCAGAAACCTTAGTTGATGGGCTCACCATTGAGCAATTTGAGCCACTATCTTTCCATCTCCGTGGTCGGCTCGATATGATGCTCTCAAACCTTGCCATGGGCGCCATACTGGTTGCTGTGGTGCTGACATTATTTCTTAATGTTCAGGTGGGATTCTGGGTACTTCTGGGTATACCGGTAAGTTTTCTTGGGGCTTTTTGGTTGATGCCAATTAATCCCTATCCGGTGACCGTCAATGTTTTAAGTCTATTTGCCTTTATTATGGTGCTGGGGATCGTGGTGGACGATGCCATTGTGATTGGCGAAAGTATTTATACCGAGGCGCAACAGAAGGCAGCTAAGGTGCTAGGAAATGATAAGAATGGGGTCTTTACTGCCCGAATTGAAGATGTGATTGAGGGCGCAAAAAAAGTCGCCATACCCTCAACCATTGGTGTTTTAACCACCATGGCCGCTTTTGCACCCATGTTGTTTATTGGCGGGGTTGTAGCAGGTTTCCAAGAAGCCATTGCCGTAGTGGTGATTCTTTGCCTAATTTTCTCACTGATAGAGTCAAAGCTCATTCTTCCAGCTCACCTAGTGGGTATGAAAATTGGCGGTGTTTCTCAGTCTAGGTTTAAATTTATCGGCAAAATGCAGGCTCAGGTTGATAAGGCCCTAAAGCATTTTATCGCTAACAAATACCAGCCAGCATTGGCTTACTGTTTAAAAAGACGTTACCTAACGGTGTCATTTTTCCTCGGGCTGTTAATTATTGCCGGTGGTGCAGTAAATAGTGGTATCGCAAAATTTGAATTCTTCCCCAATGTACCCAGCGATACAGTGCGTGCCGAAGTAATTGTCTACGATGGTACATCCGCTAGTAGTATGGCTGACATCCTTACTACAATTGAGGGCGCAGCCTACCGCGTAGACGAAAGTTATCGTCAGCAATACCCTGAGGGTAAGGGGTTGGTCAAGCATCTATTATTCTATGCAGGCTCCGACACCTCTGGTACTTTTATCGTCTCATTGGTTCCCTCAGAAGATCGACTAATTTCGTCATTAACTTTTGAAAAGCTGTGGCGGGAAGAGGTGGGTCAGCTGCCTAATGTAAGAAAGCAGCGTTACTTTGCCAGTACCAATGCGGGTGGTGGTGCGAAAATTAATTTCCAGCTCAGTGGTTCTAATCCAGAACAACTCCTTCAGGCGAGCGATCTATTACAAAATAAATTGGCCCAGTATAATGGTGTTTTTGATATCTATAATTCACAGGGTACAGGCGGCAGAGAAATTCAAATCAGTCTCAAACCCTATGCCAGTCAGATAGGTATTAGTCTTGCCGATGTGGGGCGACAGGTAAGACAGGCTTTTTACGGTGAAGAGGTGCAACGCATTCAGCGTGGCGTGGATCGAGTAAAAGTCATGGTGCGCTACCCGAAAGATGAGCGTGATTCAGTGGCTAGCCTAGAAAATTTACTGATCCGAACCAAGTCAGGACAGGCCATTCAAATTGGTCAGGTTGCCGATATTAAGCTAGGACAGGGCCTATCAACCATCTCCAGAACCGATCGCAAGCGAACAGTGGATGTGACTGCGGATGTGGATTCCAGCAAGGTTCAAACTGGTACGGTTGTTTCGGATATAACCGATAATTTTATTCCCAAGTTACTTGAGCAGTACCCCCAAGTTGAATTTGATTTGGGCGGCTCAACTAAAGAAGAAAACACTCTTATCATGCGCACCATGATAGGTTTTGCCGCGGCGCTGTTTTTAATTTACGGCCTACTGGCGGTCCCACTTCGCTCCTATGTACAACCTTTGGTGATTATGTCGGTAATACCCTTTGGTTTTATTGGCGCAGTAATCGGGCATATTCTGTTTGGTATTTCACTCAACATGCTGTCAATATTAGGCTTAGTCGCCTTGGCAGGAGTGGTTGTTAATGACAGCTTAATTCTAGTTGAGTTTATTAATCGGCGGCAGGGTGCTGGAGAAACAATGGACGACTCCATTATGTCAGCCGGTAAACAGCGATTTAGGGCTATTGTGTTAACTACTCTGACGACTTTTGTGGGTCTATTGCCCATGCTGTTTGAAACCAGTATGCAGGCGCAGTTTGTCATTCCAATGGCTATCTCTTTGAGCTTTGGTATTGTTTTTGCCACCACTATGACGCTTATTTTGGTCCCCTGCTGCTACCGCATCGTCTATGACCTAAAAGCCAGTATTCAATCAATGCGCCAAAGGCTTGATATTGGCAGCTAAATCGCAGTAAAAAACTGAATTAACTGTGGTCAAAGGTTACAATGAAAAATTACTACACACAGAATGGAGTTGTCATTGGTTCTTCGTTTTATTGAATCCTCAAAGTTACCCACCCAATGGGGACAGTTTGATATTCATGGTTTTGAGGACCCCTACAAAGGAAAAGAGCATATCGCCATTACTATGGGCGATTGCGCTTCCGACGAACCCTTGCCGGTCAGAATCCACTCAGAATGCTTAACCGGTGATGCTCTTGGAAGCCTGCGCTGTGACTGTGGCGAACAGCTTCAAGAAGCGATGCGCAATATTGCCGAGTTCGGGCGAGGCGCCATACTTTATTTGCGTCAAGAAGGACGCGGGATTGGCCTAGTGAATAAAATACGTGCCTACAGCTTGCAAGATCAGGGCGCTGATACCGTAGAAGCTAACGAGCGATTAGGTTTTGGTGCCGATATGCGTGACTACTCTATCTGTGCACCCATGCTTCAGCATCTAGGCGCAAAAAAATTACAGATAATGACCAATAATCCGCGAAAAATCGATGCCTTAGAAAGTTTAGGCTTTGAGATTGTTAAACGCATTCCTATACAGACAGACAGCAATCCGCATAATGTTCAATATCTGGCCACCAAGGCCGGAAAATTAGGTCATATGTTTAATGATAAGGATAAGGATAAGGATAAGGGTAAGTAGATGTCTCAAGGTTTAGCTAAACGTTTAATACCCTGCCTAGATGTCGACAAAGGTCGGGTGGTAAAGGGCGTACAGTTTGTGGATATCCGTGATGCAGGCGACCCCGTTGAAGTTGCAAGGCGATACAATGAACAGGGTGCAGACGAAATTACCTTTCTTGATATTACCGCCAGCCATGAAGACAGGGATACTATATTACATACCGTTGAGCGCATGGCCGGTGAGGTATTTATCCCGTTAACTGTGGGCGGTGGCGTACGAGAATTATCCGATATACGCAACCTGCTCAATGCAGGTGCTGATAAAGTCGCCATTAATTCAGCGGCTATTAAAAATCCAGAATTTGTTAAGGCAGCGGCAGATAAGTTTGGCTCCCAATGTATAGTGGTGGCAATTGATGCCAAGCAAACTGATGATTCCGATAATCCAAGATGGGAAATATTTACCCACGGCGGTCGCAACGCAACCGGTATCTGTGCCATTGAATGGGCAATAAAAATGGCTGATTTTGGTGCCGGTGAAATACTGCTAACCAGTATGGATCGCGATGGCACTAAAAATGGGTTTGATCTACAGCTAACCTCAAGAATTAGCGATGCAGTTGCCGTACCTGTTATAGCCTCGGGTGGTGTAGGTAATTTACAACATCTAGTGGACGGAGTTCAGCAGGGCGGTGCAGATGCCGTTCTCGCAGCCAGTATCTTTCACTTTGGAGAATACAGTATCCCTGAAGCCAAACAGTTTATGGCGCAGCAGGGAGTGTTAGTCAGATAGAGTCGAGTTTTATTTCTTAGTGGCAAAAAAAAGACCGCGCAAGGCGCGGTCGAGCACAGGTATAAAAATGCTAAAGGGAAATGTGAAATTAAGCAGGGTTTACTCTTAGCCATGGGTTTAAAAAGAAACCCAATGGACTGGTTAATTTAATCGGCGCTTCCTGCGCTGACAAACAGATACATTCGCCATTCTTGGCACCCATGGGCTGATGAACATCACCAGGCTCACGGACAATAAAATCACCTTCGGTATAAACAGATTTTTCATCAGAAAAACTGCCTTTTAAGACTACAGTGTACTCAACACCTCTGTGGTCATGTTTTGGTGTATTACCACCGGCACAAATTTTGTGAAGAGCCACTTCATATTTACTTTGACCGGTAAATAATTTAGCAACTTCCATCGACTTAGAAAGTCGCTTCCAAATAGGCATTTCCGCGGCGTCATGAATAAGCTTATTAATGAGCTCTGGGAAACCTTGAATGCCTTTTTTGCGCTCGATAACAGGTTGTTCTGTATGACCCTCATCGATTTTACGCATCACTTCCTCAAAGATGCTGTCATCAACTCTTTCAGGAGAAGAGATAGCCATTAGTTGAGCCCCAACTTGATCGAGACGCGCTACTTCTGCTCTACAACTAGCACAAAAATGCAAGTGTGAAGCGACACAGATTGAAGTCGCAGTATCTAGAGTGCCTGCCGAAAACTCGACTAACATCTCAATTGATGGGTGATGGTTTAAAACATTAGTCATTGATTAGCTCTTCTCTAAATTCCGGCGAGACTAGGATCTGCAATTTCTGTAGACCTAAACGCACTCTTGATTTAACGGTACCCAAGGGTAGTCCGAGTTCATTGGAAGCTTCGGCGTGAGATTTACCTTCTAAGTAAACTTTTCTTAGGATTTCATCCTGCTCTCGCGGTAGCTGTCCGAGGCTTTTGCGAACCTGCTCTTCGGTTTTTTTCTGTCTGAACAATGAAACTGGCGTTTCTTCATCAGGTTC
>JABBBH010000006.1:0-6997 GCA_018607525.1 SAR92 clade bacterium | reverse complement strand
CCTACTTCAACAAGAAGAGTGCTCCAGAGGTCATTGCGTTTTTCAGTGCTTTTTAAAACCGCAACTTTCGGTGTGTTAGGCTGTTCTTTTTTCACGATAGCTCTTTGATTTTTCATCGTCTGATTGCTTTATTTGATGAGTCTAACAAGTTTTACGCCCTAATTAGAAATTAAGATCACTAATAAGGGGTGCAAAACATATGTTTCTATTATTAAAAAAAGGCAAAAAATACGATTTTTTATTGATAAATAAATAATGATCTATTAAGTTCTAAGATAAGATATACACGCACTAAGCTTCAACCCGATGGATCAGGTTTGATTAAAGTGTTTAAATAAGTTTTTACGGGCAAAAAATTTAGAGGGAACTTTTATGAGTCTTACACGGAAAATTGTCACAGCAATGCTTTTGGGCATGCTGGTTGGCGTGATATTAAATATCCTATTCTCTTCATCGCTGATATCTCAGCCAAGCATAGAATGGCTTCATACTAATCTTGTTTTTGGCCTGTTTGATACAGTAGGTCAAATCTTTGTTCGCTCCCTAAAGCTACTGGTTGTCCCTCTTGTTTTGGTATCTCTTATCTGTGGTGTTTCTTCATTGGGTAATAATTCAAGAATGGGCGCTGTGGCATTAAAAACCGTGGTTTTGTATCTGGTAACCACAGCCATCGCTATCAGTTTGGCAATATTGACAGCAGTTATAGTCCAGCCTGGAGTAGGTATTGATCTTGCGCTTGCCTCTGAGTTTGTTGCCAAAGAAGCACCGCCCCTCAAGCAAACACTGATTAATATATTCCCCAGTAATCCCGTTGAATCCATGGCTAATGGGGCTACCTTACAAATAATTGTATTTGCCCTTTTGTTCGGTTTTGCGGTCACAAAAGCCGGTGAGCAGGGGCAGAGAATTATCAGTTTCTTTAACGACTTAAATGCCGTAATTATGAAAATGGTGATGATGCTTATGTTAATCGCGCCTTTCGGTATTTTCTGTCTACTGGCCAAATTATTTGCCGACGTAGGCATTGGCATGATTATGAGTCTGGGCAAGTACTTCTTAACCGTACTTTTTGTATTGTTACTCCATAGCTTGGGTGTCTATTCATTGTTATTGAAATTCTTTACTGGGCTCAGTGTAAAAACGTTTTTAAGTAAATTGCGTCCGGCATTAGCGCTGGCTTTCAGTACCGCTTCAAGTGGCGCCACAATGCCAGTGACTATGCGAACAGTAGAACAGCGGTTAGGTGTTTCCAAGAGTGTTTCATCGTTTACGGTTCCCCTGGGCGCAACCATTAATATGGATGGTACAGCAATCATGCAGGGTGTAGCGACAGTATTTATCGCGCAAGCCTATAATATTGGACTAACCTTTGAAGGTTACTTGGCGGTGGTTTTAACCGCTACGCTAGCTTCAGTTGGAACTGCCGCTGTGCCTGGTGTAGGTCTGGTGATGTTAGTGATGGTACTTAATCAGGTAGGTTTGCCCGTGGAAGGAATCGGGCTCATCATTGGTGTGGACCGGTTGCTAGATATGACCCGCACGGCGACTAATGTCACCGGCGACGCAATGGTCACTACAGTTGTTGCCAGTAGCGAGGGATTAGTGGACAAAACTGTTTTTGACTCGCAACTTAAGGCGGTTACCGAGGATTCGTAATTGTTAGCCCCGTTAGTGCAAAACAGTCAAACGCCTGAGCAGTTATATGGCGACCATATTCAGCAAAAATTAAGCCGCTTTCGTACAATTTTACAGGCCACAAATTTTGATCGGCTTATCATTGGCTCCGGTTCTGAAAAAATTCAATTTCAGGATGATATGGCTTACCCCTTTAAGACTAATCCTTACTTTAGAGAATGGGTGCCCCTCAACTATGCTAATTACTTTTTGTTTATTGATGCCGAAAATGAAAAGCCTAAACTTTATATTCAGTGCAAGCAGGATATTTGGCATTCCGCACCACAAAAATTAGCCGAAACCTATGCCCAGCATCTTGAGATAATCGAATACAGCTCTTTGGAAGCATTAATAAAGCAGCTTTCAAAATCAGCGGGTAGCCTCGGATTAATTAATGAGACTAATGATTTTGATTTAGACGCAAAAGCATGTAATCCACCTCAGATTTTAAACGCAATCGATTTTCAGCGACGCAGTAAAACGGCCTATGAGCATGCCTGTTTGCGAGAAGCTACTCGACTGGCTGCACCCGCCCATCTAGCGGCAAAGGATGCTTTCATGGCAGGCGCATCAGAGCTTGAAGTTGCCAGTGCCTATTTGAAAGCCTGTTATTGCGCAGAGAGTGAAATGCCCTACGCAATTATTGCAGGTATTAACGAGAATGCAGCGGTGCTTCATCACCATCAGCTAAACAATCAGCCCGTTGAGCCGCAGAGTTTATTGTTAGATGCCGGGGTCCAGTTTAATCACTATGCCTCGGATATCACTCGAACTCACGCCTATGATTCAGGTAGCGATTTTTCATCAATGATTAATACTTTAGACCGGTTACAGCAAGATTTAGTTAGTGAGGCGGGCATAGGGAAAAATCCAGCGGCGTTACATGTTCAATCTCAATACGCGATTGCCAGTACTTTAAAACAGTTCAATATTTTAAAAATATCCGTGGAAGAGGCGGTAGAAAATAAAATCATTAATACCTTTTACCCCCATGGACTTAGCCATCATTTAGGCTGTAATGTGCATGACAAGGGCAGTCGCCTTGCCAATGCTCAGGGTGATCAGATGCCCGTATCAGAAAAATACCCCCATCTTAGGGCCAGCGCACCCATGGTTGAAAATCAGATTCATACCGTGGAGCCTGGACTCTATTTTATTCCTGCATTGCTCGATAAATTAGAGGCAAGTAAAAATAAGAGCTCAGTAAATTGGGATCAGATAGTGCATTGGAAAAAATACGGTGGAATTCGTATAGAGGATAACATTATTTTGCACGCCAATGGACACATCGAAAATGTCACCCGAGACGCGTTTAATTCGCTTAATTAGACCCATTAAACTTCGAAAACCCCCTAAATTAGACAAAATAACCCTTAACTGCGACCAAATTCCTAAGATTGCCAAATAGCATATTGCAAGCCATTTGGGCTGAGTCTAATCTTAAGTAATAATTAATAAAAAAATTTGGGGATTTATATGGCAGGGCCAATTACTGGCGATTCATCGTCAAAAACAGTGGGTGAGCAACCACAGCAAACGCAACGGTTTGCATTTATTGCAATGACCTGTCTGTTTTTCTTTTGGGGATTTATCACAGTACTCAATGATATTTTAATACCCTTCCTAAAAGACTCTTTTAACCTTAATTACACTCAGGCAATGCTGGTTCAGTTTTGTTTTTTTGGTGCTTACTTTATTGTTTCTCCCTTTGCAGGAAAACTTATCGACAAGGTCGGTTACCAGCAAGGCATTGTACTCGGGCTTTTAACCACTGCGGTAGGCTGTGTTCTGTTTTACCCCTCTGCACAGCTCAATGTGTATGTACTATTCTTGTTTGCTTTTTTTGTTCTAGCCAGCGGTATTACAATACTTCAGGTTGCAGCTAATCCCTATGTAGCGGCATTGGGGCCAGATAAAACCGCTGCTAGCAGGCTGAATTTAGCGCAGGCCGCAAATTCTCTGGGCACCACAGTGGGTCCTATTATAGGAGCAGCCCTTATATTGGGCGCAGCCACAGCAGATGCCAGTGCGGTTCAGGGGCCATACCTTATTCTTGCTGTGCTTTTATTAGTAGTTGCGATTATGTTTCGATTTATAAAGCTACCAAGAATTGCCAGTGTAGAGAATGATGATAGCTCTGATGAGAGTGTTTGGAACCATCGATCCTTAGTGCTGGGTGCTCTAGCCATATTTTTATATGTGGGTGGTGAGGTTTCCATAGGTAGCTTCTTAGTTAACTACTTCGCAGAAAGCTCTATAGGTGGACTTAGTCATGCCGAAGCCGGTGAAATGGTTGCCTATTATTGGGGTGCGGCAATGATTGGTCGACTTGTTGGTGCGGCAGCAATGAATTATGTGGCACCCACCAAGTATCTCTCAGTGAACGCTTTAATAGCTATTGTGATGATTATCGTCAGTATGAATACCACTGGTAGTACAGCAATGTGGTCGATTTTAGCAGTTGGGTTCTTTAACTCAATTATGTTCCCAACTATTTTTACCCTGGCAGTTAAGGGCTTGGGCTCGCTGACGAGTAAAGGCTCCGGTTTAGTTTGCCAAGCAATTGTCGGTGGCGCGCTTATTCCATTAGTACAGGGTGTGGCCGCTGATATGATCGGGATCCAGTTGAGCTTTATTGTGCCAATGCTCTGTTATATCTATATCGGTTGGTATGCCCTTAGGGGAGCAGAATAGCAATTTAGCCCATTATTTATAGTTTGATAAAAAAGCCTTAACCCATGTTAAGGCTTTTTTGTTACTGCCCCAGAAATAACTAAATAGGCTTGTCCCTGCAAAAAACCCACAGTTCATCCTGTTAAATTGACAGATTGTCGATTCGCAATTGCCAAATAGGCAGTATTCTGCAATTTTGTATAACTTGGTAATAATCAGAGAAAAATCATCATGTTGAAGAAAAATATCCGAGTACTTTTAGCATCGGCTTTATTTATTGTAGGTGCACCGGTAAGTGCCGAATGGGATGAGAAAAAAATGGCAGAAAAAATTGATAATCTAGTGTCTCAAATGACATTAGAAGAAAAAGCCCTAATGACCTCAGGCAGAGACGCTTGGAGCACACAGCCTATTGAGCGCTTGAATATTCCCTATATTTGGATGGCCGATGGCCCGCACGGGCTACGAAGAGCGCCAACAACCTATTTATGGGGTTATGGTGATCAGGCGCCCGCTACCTGTTTCCCAACGGCCTCGGCACTTTCTGCAACCTGGGATATGGACTTGTTAGAAGAAGTTGGCAGTGCATTGGGCACAGAAGCTAATGCCCTAGGTGTTGATCTTCTTCTTGGCCCAGGTATAAATATAAAGCGCTCACCCTTAGCCGGTCGAAATTTTGAATACTTCTCTGAAGATCCGATTCTTTCAGGCAAATTGGGTGCGGCCTATATTAATGGCGTACAGAGTCAGGGCGTAGGTGCTACGGCAAAACACTATGTCGCAAACAACGTAGAGACCCAAAGAATGTGGGCTAACTCCAATGTAGATGAGCGCACCCTTCAAGAGGTTTACATGACGCCTTTTGAGATTGCAGTTAAAGAAGCTCAGCCATGGTCAGTGATGGCCTGCTACAACCGAGTGCAGGGCGAATACGGTACGGAGTCTGTGAGACTGCTGACTGACAAGCTCAAAAATGAGTGGGGCTTTAAAGGTTTTGTGGTATCTGACTGGGATGCAGTGGTGGACCGTGTTCAGGGTATCCGCGCAGGTATGCATTTGGAAATGCCAGGCAAGCCAGCAAGAATAACCAATAAAATGATTGTCGAAGCGATTAAAAATAATGAGTTAGACGAGAAGCAATTAGATGCAGTGGTAAAAGATATTCTGCGTATTGTATTTTTAGCGCAAGACAATCAGCAAGAACCTACAGACATCAAAGTTGAAGAGCATCACCAGTTAGCTCGTAAAGTTGCCGCTGAAGCTATGACACTGCTTAAAAATTCTAAAAAACTATTGCCGCTAGATAAAAGCCAGTATAAAAAAATAGCAGTAATAGGTGAGTTTGCAGAAAATCCACGTTATCAGGGTAATGGTAGCTCACAGGTTAAACCCACTAAGCTGGATAAGTTTACTGACGTTATCCGTGACGAATATGGTCAAGGTATCGAGATAAGCTACTCCGCAGGTTACAGCCTAAGTAATGATGATGATCTATCGCTTATTGCTGAAGCCGCCAAAGTAGCAGGGCAGGCAGATGTTGCGATTGTTTTAGCAGGCCTGCCGCTCAGCTATGAATCTGAAGGTATTGACCGCAAGCATATTGATTTGCCGCCATCTCATAACCAGTTGATTAGTGCGGTAGCAAAAGCACAGCCCAACACAGCCGTTGCGCTCATCAATGGGAGTGCCATTGCTATGCCATGGGTAGACGAGGTCTCTGCAATTCTTGAAACCTGGTTAGGTGGCCAAGCCGGTGCAGGTGCAATTGCAGATACCTTATTTGGCAAGGTCAATCCATCGGGTAAATTAGCCGAGACCTTCCCAAAGCGTTTACAAGATTCCCCCGCCTTTATTAACTTCCCGGGTGAAGATGGTCAGGTTATCTATGGTGAGCGCATGTTTGTCGGTTATCGCTATTTTGATAAGCTCAATATAGAGCCCTTATTCCCATTTGGTCATGGTCTTTCTTACACAGACTTTAGCTACTCTGATTTAAAGCTTTCAGCGAAAAATATCACAGATAAAGATCAGCTAGAGGTTAGCCTAACCCTGACCAATACAGGTAAGCGAGTAGGTAAAGAAGTAGTACAGCTGTATGTTGTAGATACTGAATCTACGCTACAAAGACCGGTTAAAGAGCTGAAGGCTTTTGATAAAATCGAGCTTGCACCCGGCGAAAGTAAGCAGGTTAGTTTTGTACTTTCAGTCAGAGACTTCTCATATTACAGTAAACAGTATGATCGTTGGCTCGCTGAAAGTGGTGAGTTTGAAATTCTTGTGGGTTCGTCTTCTCGCGATATGCGACTGAATGGCAGTTTAACGCTAACCAGTACAGAAGAACTGAACTACAAAATGACAGAGTTTAGTTTCTTTGCCGAACTTTGGAGTAACCCTCAACTCAAACCATTGCTAATCGACTTTATGCCAAAATGGATTAAAGCTATGACGCCTGAGGGCAAGCCAGTAGAAGAAGCAAAGATCGAAGATTTCTTACAGCAACAGCCGCTAATTAAATTCCCTTATTTCACGGGTGGAGAGGTCAATGAGCAGCAGATAAAAGTGTTTGTTGATCAGATTAATCAGTTAACGTTTAACCCTTAAAGAATTAAAGGACAACAATGTTTAAATCTAATGCATTGTTGTCCTTTTT
>JABBBH010000014.1:10944-37954 GCA_018607525.1 SAR92 clade bacterium | reverse complement strand
CACCCACCATGGCATTTAAGTTTGCGCCATCGATATACACCTGACCGCCATGCTGATGAACAATCTCACAAAGTTCTGTGATATTTTCTTCAAATACACCATGAGTTGATGGGTAGGTGACCATAATAGCTGAAAGATTATCACTGTTAGCTTCCGCTTTGGCTTTAAGATCCGTGATATCAACGTTGCCCTGATCATCACAGGCTACTACCACTACTTTCATACCACACATCTGAGCTGAGGCAGGGTTTGTGCCATGGGCTGAGCTGGGAATTAAACAAATATTACGATGGGAATCACAACGACTATCATGATAATCTTTAATGGCTAGCAAGCCTGCATACTCTCCCTGTGAGCCAGCATTCGGCTGAAGCGAGATCGCATCATAACCGGTGACCTCAGAGAGCATACCCTCTAGATCATCGATGAGCTTACGGTAACCTGCAGTTTGTCCGGCGGGCGCAAAAGGATGAATATGTGCAAACTCTGGCCATGTAACCGGTAGCATTTCTGCAGTTGCATTTAATTTCATAGTACAGGAGCCCAGTGGGATCATGGCTCTATCTAGGGCAATATCCTTATCAGAAAGCCTACGAATATAACGCAGCATTTCAGTTTCTGAATGGTAGCGATTAAAGGTTTCATGCTCTAAAAAGCCATCGGTACGCATTAGGTTGCCGGGAATGTTTTGCACCACCTGTTCGGCTAACAGGTCAATTGACAGGTTATGTTGGCCAATAATCAAATCCCACAGAACCACAATATCGTCAGCAGAGGTAGTTTCATCAATCGATAGCCCAATATGCGAGGCATCGATTAATCGAACATTGATTTCATTTGAAGCGGCTAATTCAACAATACTCTGAGCTCGTTCACCCACGTTGACTGTCAAAGTATCAAACCAGCTTTGGTTTACTATGCGGCTACCATGCTGTTTGAGCCCTTCCGCTAGCAGCGTAGTCAGCATGTGCACTCTATTGGCGATAGCGGTTAAGCCTTTGGGCCCGTGATATACCGCGTACATACCGGCTATTACAGCCAATAGTACCTGCGCTGTACAGATATTAGATGTGGCCTTCTCTCGGCGAATATGCTGCTCGCGAGTTTGCAGCGCTAACCTGTAGGCTGGGTTGCCCTGTGCATCCTGAGATAGACCTACTATTCGACCAGGAAGATTGCGCTTGTAGGCTTCTCTAGTAGCCATATAGGCCGCATGGGGTCCACCAAAACCCATTGGCACACCAAAACGCTGGGTAGAACCGATGGCAATATCCGCACCCAGTGAACCCGGCGACTCTAGCATTACTAAACTAAGAATATCAGCAGCCATCACCACCACGCCTTTGTGTTGCTGAACAGTGGCTATGATTTCGCGATAATCTTTTACTTCGCCGCTAACCCCTGGGTATTGCAATAACATACCAAACACATCGCCGTCACAGTCTTCGGGTTTGCCCACCTGAATATCTATATCAAGTGGTTGCGCACGGGTAACAATGATATCGATGGTTTGCGGTAGGCAATCGCTATCAACAAAGAATGTATTAGATTTGGACTTAGAAACTCTTCGAGTTAGCGACATGGCTTCTGCCGCTGCAGTGCCCTCATCTAACATAGATGCATTGGCAATTTCTAAACCGGTAAGATCAGTCACCATGGTTTGGAAATTAATCAAAGCCTCTAATCGACCCTGAGAAATTTCTGGCTGATAAGGGGTATAAGCCGTGTACCAAGCAGGGTTTTCAAGAATATTTCGTAAAATCACATTGGGGGTCAATGTGCCGTAATAACCCTGACCCAGGTAGTTCTTAAAGACTTTATTTTGCTTGGCAATCTCACGTAACTCTTTAAGCGCCTGAGCTTCTGTACATTGATCAGCTAGGGTTAAGGACTGCTCATTAATAATAGATGCCGGAACAACCTGCTCTATGAGTTGTTGCAGGTTATTACAATCGAGTAGGCTAAGCATAGCTTGCTGATCATCAATATTCGGGCCAACATGGCGCGATACGAATTGCTCAGCGTTTTGCAGGTCATTTAGCGTACGTTTCTTCTGAAGCATCTAGGTTCTCCTGAGTTATCCTCGATAATAGCGCTGGGGCACTAAGGGTAAGGCACTGACTTTAATAGGCCGCGACTTACCTCTTACCACTGCATTTACTTGCGTTCCCTTGGCTGAAAATTCTGTAGCGATGTAACCCATGGCTATGGGTATTTGTAAACTGGGTGAAAAACCACCGCTGGTTATAACACCAATTTGGGTGCCATCTTGATCAATAATTTCTGCGCCCTCACGAACCGGGGCACGACCTTCAATCACAAAACCAACACGTTTTTGTGTGGCACCGGCAGCGATATCATTAAGTATTCGCTCAGCGCCTAAAAAACCGCCCTGTTTAGAACCGCCAGCTCTTCGTGACTTGCTTATACTCCATAGCAGACTGGCCTCAACGGGGCTTGTGTCAGTATCCATATCATGTCCATACAAACATAAACCTGCTTCTAGCCTAAGGGAATCTCTGGCCCCTAAACCCACCCATCGAACCGCTTGGTTGGCTAAAAGAGTATCGGCAACCGTGGAACATGCACTGGCATCAATTGAAATTTCAAAACCATCTTCGCCGGTATAACCTGAGCGGGTGATATAGCAATCAATACCATTCAGAGTTGCTGTGCAACCATTCATAAAATGTAGGCTTGCCGCTTCAGGTGATAACTGTGCCATCACATCAACAGCTTTTGGGCCCTGCAGTGCCAGAAGACCCTGTTGTTCGAGAACATTGATCTGTGCATTGGGCAGATGCTGTTTAAAGTGCGTAATGTCCTGATGTTTGCAGGCCGCATTAACCACCACAAAAAAGGTATTGTCATCCCATCGGGTGATGATTAAATCGTCAATAATTCCGCCATCGCTGTTAGTCAGTGTGCTGTAGGTCATTTGATGGGGTTTCAACGCTTCTAAATCAACCGGCAAAAGAGTTTCTAACTGCTCGGTAATATTGTCTCCACTGATAATCAACTGCCCCATATGAGAGACATCAAAAAGTCCAGCCGACTCGCGTGTATGCAGATGTTCCTCGATAATGCCGCCCGTATAATTAATCGGCATTTCATAGCCGGCAAAAGGAACCATTTTGGCGCCAGCGGCTAAATGGTATTGATGGAAACCTGTTTGATTTAACTGTTTTGACATGGGCAATAATCGGGCGAATTAATAACAAGAATGTGATAATAATATAACCAGAAATGAAATAAGTTAAATTAATAGATATAATGTTCTCATTAATATTTTAAATGCCTAAAATAGCCAATTAAAGGGCCAGAAAAAAGCCAAATTATGAAAAATTTACCCATGGATTTACTGCGTACCTTTGTCACTGTTGTGGAGTTTAATAGCTTTACCAAAGCAGGCGATATTTTGGGTCGATCACAGCCAGCTATAAGCCTGCAAATTGGTCGTATGGAAGAAATGCTAGATCAAAGATTGATCCTAAGAGAGGGAAAAAGCTTACTGCTTTCAGATACCGGTGAAACCCTTTATGAATATGCCAAGCAGATACTGTCACTCAATGATTTGGCGGTCAGTGAATGCACCAAAAGCACGGTGATCGGCAAGGTGCGGCTGGGTATTCCCAGTGAGTTTGCCACTATATTACTTCCCAAAATTGTCGGTCGTTTTGCCAAAGCCTACCCAGACGTCACATTGGAAGTAAACTGTGAACTCAGCAAAACACTACTATCACGCCCAGGCCGAGCGGCTCATGATCTAATCTTAGCGCTGCAAAACAATCCCTCTGAAGACGCAGAGAGTCTGGTTAAAACCGATAATCTGGTGTGGGTGTCTGGGGTTGACTACAACAGTCAAAAATCTCCTACTGTTCCACTCATCGTGGCACCTGAAGGTTGCATCTATAGACAGCGAGCGATAAAAGTCTTAAATAAGATTAAACAGCCCTGGCAAATCGTTTATAACATTCCTGATTTGACGGGAATTCAATACGCTATTCAAGAGGGATTGGGGGTTACCGTGTTGGCAAAAGGTACTGTTCCAGAAAATCTTAAAGTTATAGCCCCATCACAGCGGTTCCCAGAGTTAGGCACCGTAGGTATTAGTCTTATTAACGTGAGAAATAACAGCAAAAATAAAGCCATTAATCTACTCAGTGAATTCCTAAGAACCAGCCTTACCTAGTTAAAGCTCAATCTTTGAGTATTACTGTCTAACCTGCCTAAATAACGGCGGCCGCTCAAGATGCGTACTTCTGAAAGGATTGATATCAAGCCCTCCTCTGCGCATATATCGGGCGTAAACTGAAAGCTTCTGTGGTTGACAGTGGGCCATGATGTCGAGAAAAATCTGTTCTACACATTGCTCATGAAAATCTTGATGCTGGCGATAGGAAACAATGTATTTTAACAATCCCTCTTGCTGAATTTTTGGCCCCTGATAAAAGATATATAGCGAGGCCCAATCGGGCTGATCAGTCACTGGGCAGTTGGTTTTTAATAAATGTGAATACAGAGTTTCTTCAACGCTTATATCAGTAGCGGCAACTAACAGACTCGAATCTGGGTGATAACTGTCTATTTTAACTGCTTGACGATCAATACACTGCCCTTTCGGCTCTGATATGGGTTGAATACCTTGATACTCAGAGACTTCATAAAGTATGACTTCTATCGATGTACCCGCAGCGGCAGACAAATCTGTGATCAACCGCTGCTCAACCGCTTCCATTGACGCAAAAGCCGTCTGTATAAAAGAGTTTAGATAAAGCTTAAAGGATTTAGACTCGACAATCGCCTGACTGTCGCAGGGTATTACAAACTCAACAATGGCTACCTGCGGCAGACCATCTAGATTAAGCCAAGAGAGCTCGTATGCCGTCCACAGATCAACACCCACAAATGGAAGCGCATCAGCCTCAGCATCCAATTGACGCGCTTTTATGCGAGGTATTGGGCACAACAGACTGGCATCATACTGATCAGTGTATGCGGTTTCCTTGCCTAGCTCGGTAAATTTGTAATCTGCCATTAGTTTCTTAACCTTGATCCGTTTTCCAGTAACCAGAGCGCAAAAAAGAACAAAATAGTTGAAAATAGACCTACCATGGCAAAGGAAGCCATAATATTTATATCAGTGATACCCACCATACCGTAACGAAACGCGTTGACCATGTAGAGTATGGGGTTGAACATTGATAGGGTTTGCCAAAAGCCACTTAGCATTTCAATGGAATAAAATACGCCACCCAGATAAATCAAAGGTGTTAGCACGAAGGTCGGAATAATCGATATATCATCGAAACTTGAAGCAAATATCGCGTTAATAAGACCTGCAAGCGAAAACATCAGCGATGTCATCAACACAATACCTATGGTCACTGGCAGGCTATTAAGGGAGAAATCGGCAAAGTACAAAGAGAGCACAGTGACAATAAACCCAATACCTAAGCCCCTTGCCATACCGCCTACCACATAGCCAACTAATATAATCCAGTTAGGGGTGGGGGAAACAAGTAACTCTTCAATATTACTCTGGAATTTAGATCCAAAAAATGAGGAAACCACATTCGAGTAAGAATTAGTAATCACCGACATCATAATCAACCCCGGCGCAACAAACTGGATATAGGGTAAAGAGGACATATCGCCAATGCGTGAACCCACTAATTTACCGAAAATAACAAAATACAGTGCCATGGTGATAACTGGAGGGACTAATGTTTGCGGCCAGATACGCATAAAACGACGGATTTCTCGCCGTACAATGGTACTAAAGGCAATCCACTGCTGCTGGTTATTCATCTTGACCACCCTCATTCTTATCTAGATTTTTTTCAACCATATCAATAAACAATTCTTCTAAGCGATTGGCTTTGTTGCGCATACTCACTATCTCGATTCCCTGCTCAGACAGCATAGAAAACAACTGATTTAAGGATTTATTTTTATCCACTGCAACCTCTAATGTATGACTATCAGTCAGAATAATCGGATAGCCTGAAACCACAGGACATGATTTAATTTCTTCTTTAATATCAAGGATAAAGGTTTCTTTATTAAGCTGTTTTATTAGGTTTTTAATACTGGTATTTTGTACAATATTACCCTTATCAATAATCGCAATATTGCGACACAGGCGCTCTGCCTCTTCCAGATAATGGGTAGTCAAAATAATGGTAGTTCCCTGTCGGTTTATCTCCTCCAGAAAGGTCCACATTGAGCGACGTAATTCAATATCAACTCCTGCAGTGGGCTCATCAAGTACCAATAACTGAGGCTCATGAATCAGGGCACGGGCAATCATTAAACGACGCTTCATTCCACCAGAGAGACTTCTGGACGGAACATTGTGCTTCTCCCATAAGCCTAACTGTTTGAGATACTTTTCAGCACGCTCAGTGGCGATAGGCACGGGTATTCCATAATAACCGGCTTGAGTAATAAGAATATCGATGGGCTTTTCAAATTGATTAAAATTGAATTCCTGAGGCACCACCCCAACATACTGCTTGGCAGCACTAAAGTCCTCGTCAATATCAATACCAAAAACCTTTACTGTGCCGCTGGATTTTCTGACTAGCGAGCAAATGACGCCAATGGTGGTGGACTTTCCGGCACCATTGGGGCCCAACAAAGCAAAAAAGTCACCCTGGGATACTTCTAGATCTATCCCTTTAAGCGCCTTAAAGTTATTGTCATAGGTCTTGGCTAACGATGCGATTGAAAGCGCATTCTGGTTGGAGCTTTTCAATTGATATTAATCTCTTAATCTATACTATAGTAGTGACTATTGTAGCCTGCTTGACTACTACTGTCCGCAATTAGGTTGCCTATGTAAGTAATTTACAAGCATAGGGATTATTAAAAACATTTAAACGTTGAAACAAACAGTATGCCTAGAAAAACAATCCATCGCTTTTTACCCAATATTAACAAGCTGTTGAATCGACCCTCCTTACAGTGGATCAAATCACTGACGAAGGACCCTAATCTATTCCACCTCAATAGACATTCCGTCTCTTTGGGTGTGGCAGTGGGTATATTCTGTGCGTTCCTTCCCCTGCCCGGCCAGACTTTAATTGCAGTCCTGCTATGCTACCTAGTGGGTGCTAATCTGCCTTTGGGTATGATTTTGATCTGGATAAGTAACCCGGTCACGATTCCACCGATCTTTTTCTTAACCTACCAGGTTGGTTGTCTGCTATTGAATACGGAAACCGCGCAGTTTTCGGCTCAAATGGATTGGCAATGGTTTAAAAGTTTAGGCAATGATGTATTAAAGCCTCTTTTAGTAGGCAGTCTGTTTTGCGGATCAATCATGGCAATATTTAGCTATGTCAGCGTTTTTTATCTGTGGCGCTGGAAAGTGGTTAAGAATTGGCGTCTAAGGCGCAAAATACGCTCTACAAGCGATTAGGCTTCATATCTAAGGGTTTCTGCAGGAACTGTCTTACTGGCTTTAAGCGCAGGAAATAGCGCCGCTAATAGAGTTAATACAAAGGCGGACAGACTAACAGATAAAATATCACTGCCCCTAAGATCAACTGGAAGGTAATTAATGGGATATATCGAAGTATCTAAAAACTCAATACCCATAAAACTCTGAAGCATAGAAACTATGTCTTCAATCAGGTAACAGCTGCCAATACCAATAATCAGACCGCCTAAAATACCCACAATAGCAATAAGGCCACCCTGAACAATAAACAATTGAAATATATGAGTTCGCGACAGGCCCAGTGTTTGCAGAATAGCGATATCTTTGCGCTTATTAAGCACGGCCATCATCAACATTGAGATAACATTAAAAGCAGCAACACCAATGATCAAAAAAACCAGTAAACCCACCATATTTCGTGAAAGCTGGATCGCTTGATAGAGGTTGCCATAGGTCTTCATCCAGTCCTTTGATTGAAAGCCATTGGGCAACTGGCTTAACAACCTATACCCCATTAAACGCGCATCAAACAAATCTGTTATCTGAACTCGAAAACCCCTTATAGCCGCCCCACTACCAGAAAGCCTAGCCGCCTGCTCTAGCGAGACAACGCCCAACATTTGATCTAACTCTGTTTGAGTATCAAATAATCCCACCAATTTTAAAGGCACGGCTTTGGCGAGACGGTTTTCATTAGAGGGTAAGACAACATTGACCATTTGACCCACAACCAAATCGAGCTTTATAGCTATAGCACTGGGCAGCAATAACTCTCCATCATCGGGTACGCTGTGACCACTGGCATGTAACAGCCTCATCAGCCCGCTAGGGGCAAGAGTGCTATCAAGGCCTAACAGCTGAACTGGTCTTGTTTTATCTGCGGAAAATATGAGCCCTTCAACCTGATTGAAAACACTGACCTCTGTGACATTGGGGACTGTTGCTAGAAGTGCGGCTTGCGCCTGCCAATCACCTCGATAATTTGGCTGGGTGATCTCAATATGTGGCACGATTGATAACACATGATCTCTCATCTCCCTATCAAAACCGTTCATTACTGAGAGCACCAAGATAAGCAAGCCGACACCCAGTGACAGGCCGCCTAGCGCTAACAGAGAAATAAACGACACCAAGCGGTTATTTCGACCGCCAGAAAGGAAATATCGCAGGCCAATGGAAAAGGCTATGGATCTAATCAAGCTGAGACTCCAGCACACCCTCTTCAAGTCGCACAGTACGGTCCATACGCTGAGCAATTAACGGGTCATGAGTCACAACAACCAGGCTGATACCTAAGTCTTTATTAAGCTCTATCAAGAGATCTAAAACCGCCTCTGCAGTCTTTGGGTCTAGGTTACCTGTAGGCTCGTCCATCAATACTAATGATGGCTTGCAGGCCAACGCTCGAGCGATGGCAACTCGCTGACGTTCACCACCTGATAACTCAGCCGGCCGATGATGTAATCGATCAGACAAACCCACCTTAGTTAACAGCTGAATAGCCTCCTGTTGTGCCTCTGCAGGAGTTTTACCACTGATTAAATTGGGCAAACTAACATTCTCTAAAGCGGAAAACTCATTTAGCAAATGATGGAACTGGTAAACAAAACCAATATGCTGGTTGCGCCATGCCGCTCTATCTGTGGGGTTTAATTCACTCCAACGCTTGCCACACAGCGTTACTGTACCCTGAGTAGGATCATCTAGGCCGCCAAGCAAGTTAAGTAATGTCGACTTACCCGAACCTGAAACGCCAATAATGGCTAACTTTTCACCCTCGGATATCTCCAGATCGATATTTTTAATGACCTGAAGCACAGCGCCCGCATTTCCCTGAGAATAGTCTTTTTGTAATTTAGAGGCGTTAAGAATAGTTTTATTGGTCATAACGAAGGGCCTCTGCTGGCAAAATTTGTCCTGCTCGCCATGCGGGGTAAATGGTAGCCAATAGGCTGGTTAAGGTAGCGCCAATCACCACCATCAATACATCATTTAATAATAATTTACTGGGCAACGCACTGATCATGTAAATACTGGGATCAAAAAGCGACTGTCCGGTGATAGATTCTACAAAAGAAATAATATCACCAATAAATAGCGCAACAATACAACCCGCTATTAAGCCAAATAATGCGCCTAGAATCCCTATGGCAGAGCCCTGAATAATAAATAATTTAACAATTTGATCGGAACGGGCACCAAGGGTTCTTAATACCGCAATATCCTTACGCTTATTGGCAACCATCAGCACTAAGCAAGCAATAATATTGAAAGCAGCAACCGCTATAACCACGGACAACAAAAGGCCGACCACAGTTTTTTCCATGCGCATGGCTTGAAATAAGGTAGACATCTGAGCTGTCCATGACTGTTTTTCTAAAGTGCTTGGCAATATTTCTGCAAGCTCTTCGAGAATCTTATCGACGGCAAACGGGTCATACAACTGTATCTGAATTCCTGGGTAGGTATCCTGATAACGCATAAGCAAACGTGCATCCACCTCATGAATATAGGCAGTTGTAGCATCAACCTGTGCCCCGACTTCGAATACACCGAGTACTGTCATGCGTTTTAAACGCGGAAAGACGCCTAAGGGCGTTACCGACAGCGTTGGCAAAATAAGCTCAACCTGATCACCAATGGAAAGCCCTAACTGCCTAATAAGTTGGCTTCCTAGCAGAATACCGAATTGTCGCGGCTGTAAATCATCAACAGAACCGATAAGCATGTTATCGCCAAGCAACTCTGCAGATGGCCATGAATCACTGATTCCTCTGACCACAACCGCCTGTTGGCGATTTTCTGCAGCTAACATAGCGTGATTCTCTAGATGCGGCGTTATCGAACTAATTTTTGGACTGGCCTGCGCTAACTGACTAGACAGCTGATTAATCTGTTGAGCACTGAGACCATTGCGATCAGTCAAGGTGATATGAGGGATAACATTAAGCAGTCTATGTTTAATTTCGCGATCAAAACCATTCATTACCGACAGGACAACAATTAAGGTCATGACGCCAATTGCCATAGCGAAGAATGAAAACCCCGAGATAAACGACAAAAAACCCTCTTTGCGTTTGCTGAGGGCGTATCGCATACCAATATAGAATGACAGATTAGATTTCATGCACAGATTAAACAGTAAACCCAGTAATGGCACAACTCTGGGTGCTGCCGAATTGAATAATTATTTTTACTACTAGCTGAGATGTTGTTTAGGGTCAGCACGACGACTTTCGCGACTTACTCTATTTAAACCATTGAGCGCAGCAACACGATAGGCCTCTGCCATAGTTGGGTAATTAAAGGTTGTTCGTAAGAAATACTTAATACTATTGGCTTCGCCCTGCTGATTCATAATAGCCTGACCAATATGAATAATTTCAGCAGCTTCGGCGCCAAAACAGTGTATGCCCAGAATTTCTAGGGTTTGCTGATGGAATAGAATTTTCAGCATGCCCACTTCTTCACCGGAAATATGCGCCCGTGCTAAATCTTTAAAATAGGCGCGGCCAATTTCATAGGGGATTTTTTGCTCGGTCAATTCGGCTTCGTTTTTACCCACATAGCTAATCTCTGGAATCGTCCAAATCCCCGTAGCTACGTCTTCAACACGATATTGGTCAGGAGTATCACACATATGTGAGGCAGCAAAACGCCCCTGATCATAGGCTGCACCGGCTAATGCTGGCCAACCAATCACATCTCCAGCTGCATAGATATGCGGCACAGCGGTTTGATAGTCACTGTTGACCTTAATCTGACCACGCAAGTCTGCTTCCAGACCGACTTTTTCTAACCCTAAATTTTGAGTATTACCAGTTCTTCCATTGGACCAAAGCAATGCATCGCCATGAATACGCTTGCCTGACTTCAAGACCAGAGTGACACCACTTTCTGTAGTTTCAACCCGCTCATATTCTTCGTTATGACGCACACTGACACTCAGGTCTCGCAAGTGATAGCTAAGCGCATCTGAAATTTCATCGTCAAGGAAGCTCATTAGCCATTCGCGAGTATTGACTAAATCAACACGGGCATCTAAACCGGCAAAAATTGAGGCATATTCACAGCCAATAACCCCAGCACCATAGATAATGACGTTTAAGGGCGAATGATCCAACGAAAGGATAGTGTCGCTATCAAAAACCAGTGGATGCTCAAAATCAATATTCTCTGGACGATAGGGCCTTGAGCCCGTTGCAATCAGAAAGTGGCTGGCCTTAATAGTTAACGGATTACCTGAGGAATCTGAGACTGAAACTTCATGGGGATTTATAAATTCAGCGCGACCCACATGAATTTTAACTCGATTTCGAGCATAGCCTTTGGTTCTGCCTTCTACCTGCTTAGTAATAACATCTTCTGCGGCTCGCATGACTTCAGGAAATGAAAACCAACGCGGATCGCCAACCGATCGAAACATCGGCATGGTGTTATATTGAACCATTCGACGTACAGAATGTCTTAGGGCTTTTGAGGGTATGGTTCCAAGATGGGTACAGCCTCCACCGGGCTGAGCGCGATCATCAATCACTGCAACTCGCCAACCCTGTTTGACTGCATTCATCGCAGCTCCCTCTCCTGCTGGACCACTACCGATAACAACGAGGTCGTAGGAGAAGTCTGCCATGCTTAGATTTTATCCTTTGGTTGGGTAGCATCTGTATACATAGGGTCATTAGCTTGGGATGAGATCTCATCACATTTATTAGGGTCATCTCCGCATATTTCGCAGGTATAGTCCTTTTCACCTAGGGCGGCAGCTACACCGCCACAGGATCCTGCAATAGGTTTTTTACCCATCAGAACACCCACAGCCATCGCTGAAATCAGGAGAATGAATGCTAAAACTGCGAATAAAATTTCTGCCACTGATTAACCTATAAAATTATTGAATAAAATTAATTTATGAAAGGTGCAAAGTTATCGCTAGTGATAGCGACAAAATCATCATCCTGCCTGACCAACATATAGGCAGCGATACCTAATTGATTGGCTATATTTTTACTTTGCGAAGTTCCCATCACAGAAAAAGCTGTTGCCCATGCATCTGCCTCTGCACAGGATTCAGTGATTACCGTCACTGAAGCCAGGCTATGATTAATAGGCCGGCCCGAACGTGGATCAATGGTATGGGAATAACGCTGACCCTCTTTTTCAAAATAATTTCGATAATCACCGGAGGTAGCAACCGCAATATCGGTTAAATCTATCACCCTATCCACTGCCGCAAACAACTGAGGCTGTTCCAAAGCAATTTTCCAAGCAACATCATCTGCATTAAAACCACTGACTCTAATCTCACCACCTATTTCAACTAGGTAGTCAGGGAGTGCCAGCATTTCAAGGTGATCAGCCACCAAATCAACTCCATAACCCTTAGCAACAGCCGATAGGTCAAGGGCCAATGCTTTCTGCTTGGTAAGCATTAAACCCTCTAGCACGACAGAATCAAAACCAACATTATCCAAGGCTTGCTGAATAGATTGCGCTGAGGGTACTGACTGCTCGGAATGAGTCGCACCAAAGCCCCACAAGTCGACTAACGGACCAATGGTTGGATCAAAAGCACCTTCACTCAACGTCCATACTTTCTGACTGATACGAATAACATCAGCGAATTCACTGGAAATCTTAAGTGACCCACCTGCAGGCAATCGATTAAATTGACTGATTTCAGAATTTTGTTTGTAGGTCGACATGGAGTTGTCGACCACAGAAAGCAGCTGATCAATTTGTTGCGCCAAATCATCGGGTGGCAATTGATCTGCAACCACCGTTATATGGTAGCTGGTGCCCATTTTGAAACCTGAAATTTCAATAATTTCAGGTTTGTTGCTGCAGCCTATAAGAAATAGACTAACTAAGATTGTGAGTGAGCGCCATAAGGCAAACAGCGTAGTTTGCCCTGGGGAACTCAATTTGACGTATCTAGCCACCAAAGTCATCAAGCATGATGTTTTCTGGCTCAACACCGAGATCTTCCAACATCTTAATCACAGCAGCATTCATCATTGGAGGACCACACATGTAAAATTCACAATCCTCAGGTGCTTCGTGGTCTCTGAGATATTGCTCAAATAAAACATTATGGATAAAGCCAGTTAGGCCGTTCCAATTATCTTCTGGCTGAGGGTCTGAAAGTGCAAGGTGCCAATCAAAATTATCATTTTCAGCGGCTAACTTGTCATACTCATCATCATAAAAGCATTCTTTTAATGAGCGAGCGCCATACCAAAAACTAATTTTACGATCGGAATTGATACGCTTTAGCTGATCAAAAATATGCGAGCGCATTGGTGCCATACCTGCACCACCACCAATAAATACCATTTCAGCTTTTGTTTCTTTTGCAAAAAACTCACCAAAGGGACCATAGACGGATAACTTATCACCAGGCTTCAAATTGAAAACATAAGAAGACATCTTACCCGGTGGAATATCGGTTGAACCCGGAGGTGGGCTAGCAATGCGAATATTAAATTTGACGACACCCACTTCCTCTGGGTAGTTAGCCATAGAGTAGGCTCTAATTAGAGGCTCAGTGACCACTGATTTGAAATTAAATAATCCGAAACGCTCCCAATCACCTTTGTATTGCTCTTCAACATCGAATTCAGAGTAATTAACCACATGGGGTGGGCATTCCAACTGAACATAACCGCCGGCTTTAAAATCAACTGACTCACCTTCTGGAAGGCGAAGGGTTAACTCTTTAATGAAGGTTGCTACGTTGGGATTCGACTCAACAGTACATTCCCAGCGCTTAACACCAAACACCTCTTCAGGTACTTCAACTTTCATATCCTGCTTAACCGGTGCCTGACAGGAAAGCCTCCAACCTTCATTGGCTTCTCTGCGAGTAAAGTGAGCTTCTTCCGTTGGCAAAAGAGAACCGCCACCATCTGAAACCACACATTTACACTGGGCACAGCTACCACCGCCACCACAGGCTGAAGGCAAGAATAACCCAGCATTTGACAGCGTCTGTAAAAGCTTGTCGCCCGCAGGTACGGTAATAGTTTTTTCGCCATTAATTTCAATATTGACATCGCCAGAAGCAACAAGCTTGCTTCGCGCGGCAAGAATAAAGGCTACAAGCGCCAGTATCACAGCTGTGAACATGGCAACGCCTAGAATAATTTCAGTCGTCATATTACTTTACTTCTCCGCTATTAAAGGTCTATGCCGCCAAACGACATAAAGCCCAAGGAAATCAAACCTACAGTGATAAACACAATGCCCAATCCCTGAAGACCTTCAGGAATATCACTGTACTTTAGCTTTTCTCTAATACCTGCGAGTACTGCAATCGCAAGCGCCCAAGAGGTACCTGAACCGATGCCATAGACAACACTTTCAGTGAAGTTATAGCCACGTTCAGCCATGAGCAAAGAACCACCGAGGATTGCACAGTTCACAGTAATCAATGGCAAGAAAACACCCAGCGCACTGTAGAGTGCAGGAACGTATTTATCGAGCACCATCTCAAGTATCTGAACCAGGGCGGCAATAACACCGATAAAGCACAAATAAACCAAGAAACTAAGGTTAACATCTGGCATACCGGCCCAAGCTAGGGCACCATCTGCAAGCAAATAGTTTAGCAACAAATAGTTTACGGGTACGGTAATGGTTTGTACCACAATCACTGCAATACCAAGGCCAATAGCTGCATTAACCTTTTTTGAAACTGCGATAAAAGTACACATGCCTAAGAAAAGACTTAGCGCAATGTTATCAATAAAAATTGATCGTACTAGCAAGCTTAAATAATGTTCCATTAGGCAACCTCACTCTGACGGCTGTTAGCAGTAATCTTAAAGTCTGGCTGTTCAACCTGCTCGGTTTTCCAAGCACGCAGTGCCCAAATAAATAAACCGATTAAGAAGAATGCACTTGGCGGCATAAGCATCATACCGTTTGCGATGTACCAACCACCTTCAGTACTAACAGGTAATACCTGAAAGCCCCAAATTTTTCCAGCACCTAATAGTTCACGAATAAAGGCCAGCAGCATTAGGATAACGCTGTAACCAATGCCATTACCTATACCATCATAAAAACTGGGTAATGGTGGATTTTTCATAGCGAAGGCTTCACAGCGCCCCATTACAATACAGTTGGTGATAATTAAGCCAACAAATACTGAAAGCTGTTTACTAATATCATAGGCAACCGCTTTAAGTACCTGGTCAACCATAATCACTAAGGATGCGATAATCGTCATCTGCACAATAATACGAATACTGTTTGGAATATGATGACGAATTAAAGAAACAAAAAGGTTTGAAAAGGCCGATACAATAGTTAGTGCCAAGCACATAACAAAAGCCACTTTCATACTTGTGGTTACCGCAAGCGCAGAACAGATACCCAAGATTTGCAAGGCAATCGGGTTGTTGCTGGCTATTGGATCAAGCAAGATATCTTTAGTTTTAGACATCGTTTAAGCCTCCCCAGTTTTTAAATTATCAATAAAGGGTTTAAAGCCCTGTTGACCGAGCCAATACTTCACAAGATTATCTACGCCCCTGGTGGTCAATGTAGCACCGGCAAGACCATCAATTTGTGAGTCAGCACCAGCACGCGCTAGGTCCACTTTGCCTTTAATAACTTCTAGGGCAAGACCGTCACTGTCGTAAGCACGTTTACCTACCCAGCTGGCTTTCCATTTTGGATTATCCACTTCACCACCTAAACCGGGTGTTTCTGTGTGCTCATAGAAACCAATACCAGCGACAGTTTTCAAATCAGACTCAAGAGCGATAAAGCCATAAAGTGTCGACCAGAGACCATAACCCTTAATTGGTAGAATCACTTTTTCTAAGCCCTGTGCATTTTCAACCACATAGACTTTGGCAAAATTTGCTCTGCGCTTGATTTTAGCGATGTCTTCAGAGGCGCTTAAGGCCACCGATAAGCTAGGGTTACCTGAAGCTTTTCTCTGATCATAGGTGTCAGCATCAACTTCGGTGGTATATCGACCGGTTTCCATATCAACCAGCCTTACACTGATCTTCTCAAACTGGGTCTCAACATCAACGCCCTCCTCCAACAAACCCGCAGAGGCCAAAATATTGGTCTTAAGATCCAACAGCTTATTGGCTTCTTGGGCAGGACGAAGAGAAACAGCTGCGCTAGATACAACCACTGCACAAACAATACAAAGTGTTAGTGCAACAACGAATGTTTTTGTCACAGATTCATTAGCCACGTGCTAGTCTCCTCTTAATATTAGATTCAACAACATAATGATCAATCAACGGTGCAAACAGGTTGGCAAACAGAATGGCCAACATCATACCCTCTGGGAAGGCTGGGTTTACCACACGAATTAGAATAACCATTATACCAATCAAAAGACCGTACAAATATTTACCCGTATTTGTCATTGAGGCAGATACTGGGTCAGTTGCCATAAATATGGCGCCAAAGGCAAAACCACCAATTACCCAGTGCCAGTAAAACGGCAAGGCAAACATGGGGTTAGTTGATTCGATGCTATTAAATAATAACGAGACAACTGCCGAACCTACCAACACACCCAAAATAATGCGCCACGAGGCTATCTTCATTGTCATCAATACGACCGCACCCATTAGGATCGCCAGTGTTGAGGTTTCACCAATTGATCCATGAATGGTCCCGATAAACGATTCCATCCAAGTAGCAGTTTGTGACAGTGCATTAACACCATCAGTAGCAGCCACAGAAAGCATAGTTGCGCCGGTATAACCGTCAACTGCCGTCCATACCATATCGCCACTCATGTACGCAGGATAGGCGAAATAAAGGAATGCTCGGCCAGTTAGTGCAGGGTTGAGGAAGTTCTTCCCCGTACCGCCAAAGATTTCTTTACCAATCACAATACCGAAGCTAATACCTACAGCAACCATCCATAGAGGAAGGTCTGGTGGACAGCAAAGAGCAAAGAGAACGGAGGTTACAAAGAAACCCTCATTGACTTCATGGCCGCGGACACTGGCAAACAGGACTTCCCAAAAACCACCCACAAGAAAGGTAGTGGCATAAATTGGAATAAAGTAAGCCGCACCATGGATCATATTATCCCAGATGCTATTAGCGTCATAACCCGCTAGAAGACCAATAAACAGACCACGCAAGCCTTCCTGGCTGGCCATGCCCATATCAGCCATAATGCTGTTGGCTTGGAAACCTATGTTCCACATACCAAAAAACATGGTTGGGAAGGTACAGAGCCAAACCGTAATCATCACTCGTTTTAGATCAATATTGTCTCTAACATGTGAACTATTCTTAGTTACATCCGAGGGTTTAAACAGGCCGGTATCAATCGCTTCATAAAGAGCATACCAACCTTCCCACTTGCCGCCTTTCTTAAAGTTAGGCTCCAGCTTATCTAAAAATTTGCGCATGGTGATTAACCCTCCTTCTCAATTCTGGTGAGATTGTCACGAAGAATCGGGCCATATTCGTACTTGCCGACACAGACATAGGTGTAAAGGCCTACATCATCTTCATCTAGTTCTAAACAACCCAGCTTTTGAGCCATTTCTGTGTCACCTACAATGAGGGCACGGAGCAATTGAACTGGTAACAGGTCAAGTGCTGTAACATTCTCATAACCACCCACAGGTACCATGGCGCGCTCACTACCGTTGGTGCTAGAGGTCATGTTGAATAACCTCTTCTTAAGTCCCGCAGCAAACAAAGGAAGCGCAGAATGCTTATCTAAACCTGGGCGAAGATAATGTAAAAATTGACGCTCACGACCTTCACGAATCACTGAGACCTGATTGTGATATCGACCTAAAAAGGCAAATTCACCGGCTGCCTTGCGACCACTTAACACAGAACCCGAGATAACTCGGTTCTCATCATTGGCAAGCTCACCGATTACAAGCTGGTTAAGGTTGGCACCCAGTAGGGTTTTAATAAGGCGAGGCTCTTTGACCTGCGGGCCACCCAGCGCAACAACACGACTGTTATCGATTTCGCCGGTGACGAATAAGGCACCAATAGCAATCACATCTTGGTAATTGATGGTCCAAACCGTTTTATTGGCACTCACTGGATCTAGGTAGTGAATATGTGTACCCGACAAACCAGCCGGGTGGGGTCCAGAAAATTGGTAGGTTGAAATACTTTCAACATCTGGAGCATTAACCGCAGAATTAGATTCAACACAGAGGTTAACCGCACCCTGAGTTAATTTGGCAATGATTTGTAAACCATAATCGAAATCTTGTTTTCGCTCAGCAATAATAACTTGCGGATCAGCGGCCAAGGGATTGGTATCCATTGCATTGACAAAAATCGAAGCTGGCTGGCTATCTATGGCTGGCACTTTCGCATAGGGACGCGTTTTAAAACTGACCCACTGGCCAGAAGTCACTAGATTATCTACCACCTGCTGACGACTTAGGCTATCGATGGCATCGACTGCAGTTACTGGAAAATCAACTTTTGCATCGCCGTCGATATCTATAACGATAGACTGGAATACACGTCTTTCACCGCGGTTTATTGATACTACAGTCCCTGCAGATGGAGATGTGAAAATAACGCCAGGATTCTTTTTATCGGTAAAAAGAACCTGTCCCTTACTGACCGCATCGCCTTCTTTAACCGCCATGGTTGGCTTCATTCCGGGGAAATCAGAGCCGATAATAGCGATTTGGCTGGTCTTGGGACCATCGTGAATTTCTTGCTTTGGTGCACCTGATATTGGCAGGTCCAGTCCTCGGCGAATTTTAATCATAGAGGTTACCATTGACGAGATTAAAAACTTATCCAACTCACTGTTAGCTTACTAACCGCTGACAATAATTGGCTCGAGCCACAATTGATCTGAAAAAACTAAAAAAGTTTACCAAAACCCAATCTTCTGATTTAAACCGTTTTAGCCAACAAATTTTGCGCGGGAGTATAAACTTCTTAGGGTTTTGATGCCAGTTTCATGGCCAAAAATTGGCGTTTTTTTTGGTTAATTACTCTATTTTACGTAATGCTGGGGGAAATCCTATCAGTAACACAACTTACCAATGATTTCTTAGCTCTCTCAAAGCAAGAAAAACATCCTTGGCTTGTGGGCTTTGTGGAAAGCCTTCGACCGATGCATAAAGGTTTTCAATAATCTCTGAATTACCGAGACGAAGAAAACAATTAATCTGCTTTTCAAGACCCATGGTTGTCACTAATGGTTGGTTGAGGTCCTGATCCATAACCTCGTCCAACAACTTTGCCGCACAGGTATTCCCCGGTTCTCTGTTTAAGGTAAACCGCAGGTTATTAATGATGTAATCATGGCCAGGGTAAATTCGAGTGTCATCGTTTAACCCAGAAAAGCATTGATCAAAAGTGTCAAATAAAGCCTCGGGATGACCACCCCCATGGCAATTACCTACTCCGGCATTAAACAATGTGTCACCGCTAAAAAGCGCCGGCTCTGAGCCAGAGGACAGCAAACAAATATGACTCATGGTATGCCCGGGAGTATCGATCACCAACAACTCCACTGTACTCCCAACTTTGACTATTTCACCGCCAGCCAATCGAACATCGACATTCTCAATGGGCGCATCCTTATGAGCCAATAGCTTAGCCTGAGTCAGTGCTTTTAGCGGGTCATTGCCCTCAATATGATCATGGTGTTCGTGAGTATTAAGAATTTGAGAAATTTTCCAACCTCTGCTGGCAGCAACATCTGCACACTGCTGAAAATTTAAGGGGTCAATGGCCAATGCATCACCAGTTTCTGGGCAAGCGATTAGGTAATTAAAATTGCGCCACGCATTATTGGTCCAAATTTGCTCAACTAACATAGGTTTTTAACTTCGATTGGCTATTGATTCTCGTTAGGATAACGCTGCCAAATAACACCTGCAAATTTTTCAACACATCTAATCACCTGACAGCTGTAACTAAACTCGTTGTCATACCAACAATAGATAACTACATTCTTACCATTGACAATGGTTGCGTTAGAATCAACAACCGAGGCCTGCCTTGATCCCACAAAGTCTGTTGAAACAGCTTCTGAGGAAACCGTGTAGCCAATCTGTTGCTGATAAACACTGTGCAGAGCCTTCTGGCGTAAGAATTCATTAAGCTCGTCAACAGTGGTAGATTTTTCTAACTGTAGATTCAGAATAGCCATAGATACATTGGGAGTGGGCACCCTAATAGAATTGCCCGTTAGTTTGCCCTTTAATTCAGGGATTGCTTTCTCAACCGCTTTTGCCGCTCCGGTTGAGGTCAATACCATATTGAGTGCTGCGCTTCTGCCACGACGATCACCAACATGATAATTATCGATAAGGTTTTGATCATTAGTATAGGCATGAACCGTCTCTACATGACCCTGTTGTATACCATATTCTTTAAGCATACAGTGTAAAACCGGCACAATAGCATTAGTAGTACAGGAAGCCGCCGAGATGATTTTGTGATTGGGTGTAATCTGATGGTGATTGATACCATAAACCACATTGGGTATATCATCACCTGCCGGTGCGGTAAGAAGAACCTTTTTAGCACCGGGTCGCAGATGCCGTTGCAGGGCAACAGTGGTTTTCCATAACCCCGTATTATCAATTACTATAGCTTTACTTATGCCGTAGGCACTGTAGTTAATTTCATCCGGCGTATCAGCGTAGATAATCTTTACCGGATTACCATTAATAACCAACGTCTGACTATCCTTTAAAACTCTTATAGTGCCTTTAAAGGAGCCATGCACTGAATCTTGACGCATAAGCGCCGCACGCTTCTCCAAATCATTGCTGTCTTGCTTGGGTTTACGTACCACAATAGCCCGCAAACGCAGGACATCGCCGCCACCGGTTTTATCTATCAGTAATCGTGCCAGTAAGCGCCCTATACGGCCAAAGCCATAAAGCACTATATCCTGAGGCTCAATCAAGGGCTTGGCTAATGTACCCATGTTTTCAGCCAATTCCTCTGACAGAAACTGATCAATCGAGCATTGACTTCTTAGCTTTTCAAATTGAACCGCTAATTTTCCTATATCAATATGCGCAGGCCCCAGTGACATCTGACTAATAGCGGTGAGCATAGGCGCTGTATCAAATTCGGAAATTTCATTTTTCTCTACCTGCCTGACAAATCGGTGAGCTTTCATAAGATCAGTGACAGACTTATTAACCATACTTTTACCATAAAGATAGGTAGAAACATTGGATTCACGATAGAGCTTCCCAATCTGAGGAATCATGCCCTCAGCAAGGGCTTCGCGTTGCTTCCAATCGGTAAAAAAGTTTTCGGGTGACGGGCGATTATCTTCTTTCACGCTAAACATCCTTTTTATTGTGAAATGATTTTTTATGTACTACATGAACTATAGACAAAAAATAGTAGTATTAATGCCCGACTTTATAGTTTTTTAAACGCTCTGGGCATAACTAGAGTAAAATATTAAATTACTATTCTTTGGCCAACAAAAAAACACGGGCACCCTCTTGAGTAACCAGTACTATGAGTAAAGTTATGGATAACCTTCCCCAAGTTTCTGGTGAGAAAATACTTTGGAATGACCTCTGCCCCTCCGCGCAGGCACTAGAGATTGCTGAATATGCCTCTCATAAAGATGGGGTGACGCTAGTAGTGGTTCCCACCAGTGCTGAGGCTTCAAGACTAAAACGATCGATTAGTTTTTTTCTTAAGGACTGCGAAATTGATGCGCGCATATTTCCTGACTGGGAAACCCTGCCCTATGATGTTTTCTCACCCCATCAGGACATTATTTCAGACCGTATTCAAACCCTAAGTGAATTACCTCAGCTTGAGCATGGGGTACTTATTGTGCCACTACCCTCTTTACTGCATCGGTTGCCGCCCACAGATTACTTAGCTTCTCGTTTATTTGATTACGCGGTGGATGAAATCCTCGATAGAGACAAGCTTAATGAACAATTGGTTCGAGCCAGTTATCACCGTGTTGATACTGTGTACGAGCATGGTGAATATGCATTTCGCGGTTCAATTATCGACATCTTCCCTATGGGAGAAGATGCACCGTTTCGCATTGACTTACTGGATAGCGAAATAGAATCACTTAGAATTTTTGATCCTGAAACCCAACGCACTATCAGCAATGTGGAGCGCTTGCGACTATTGCCCGCGCGGGAGTTCCCCCTAGATAAAGAAGGCATTAATCGATTCCTAAATAACTGGCATGATTATTTTGAGTCCAAAGCCACTGATTCACCGGTTTATAAGGATGTTAAGCAGGCCATAGCACCTCAGGGCATCGAATATTATCTAAGGTTGTTTTTTGACGAAACCGCCACCCTATTTGACTATCTGCCCAATAATACCCATGTATTTACTCAAGAGGGTTTATATGAAGCCTCGCAAAATCTGTGGCAGGATATTAATAGGCGTTATGAGGAATACGGGGTTGATCCGCAACGTCCACTGTTACCCCCTAAAGAGATATTTATTGCAGTTGATGAATTATTTGGTCTTTTAAAACAGCATGAGATTACTAAGATCGGTGGAAATACTGCTTCTGATGATGAAGCCTCGATATTGCGCCGTAGTATTCCTGAGGTCAGTGCCAACAGTAAGTTAAATAACCCCTTACAGGATCTCGAAAAATTCTTAGGTAGCCTATCAGCTAAGAGTAAAGTTTTGTTTTGCGCTGAATCCGCAGGTCGCAAAGAGGCACTTCTCGAAATGCTGGCAGGCAGTCAGCTTAGACCTCAGTCCTTTGAAACATGGCAAGAATTTTTAACCTCAGGGCAAACCCAGGGTATCTGTGTCTATCCCATTGATCAGGGCTTTTACTCTAAAGAACGTGAGCTATGCCTGATAACTGAGGGTGAGCTATTCGGTCAACAGGTGATGCAACGTAGACGGCGATCTACCGCCTCTGAATCTCCCGATTATATTTTCAAAAGCCTAGCTGAGTTAAAAATTGGCGCCCCAGTGGTGCATATTGATCATGGGGTGGGACGCTATCATGGATTAATACTATTGTCGGTTGACGGCGCAGAGCAGGAATTTTTAACCCTACTGTATGCGAGTGATGCCAAGCTTTATGTGCCGGTGTCATCACTTCATCTTATCAGCCGCTTTAGTGGAAGTGACGAAGTAGTTGCGCCTCTTCACCGGTTAGGGTCTGACAAATGGGATAAAGCCAAGAAGAAAGCCGCAGAAAAAGTACGCGATACAGCCGCTGAGTTACTTGACATCTACTCACGGCGAGCGGCGCGCCAAGGCTTTGCCTGCACGGATAACGAAGAAGAATACCGTCAATTTTGTAGCCAGTTTCCCTTTGAAGAAACCGCTGATCAGCTCAATACTATTGAAGCTGTTCGCAAAGATTTGCTCAGCCCGCAACCTATGGATCGCTTAGTCTGTGGTGATGTGGGATTTGGTAAAACAGAAGTCGCCATGCGCGCCGCATTTACCGTTGTCTCGAGCAACAAGCAGGTGGTGATTTTAGTGCCCACCACCCTGTTGGCTCATCAGCATTTGGAAAACTTTAGAGATCGCTTTGCTAACTGGCCGATTCGTGTCGAGGAGCTATCGCGCTTTAAGACCGCCAAAGAGCAACAACAAATCATACAAGAAGTTGAATCCGGCAAAGTGGATATTCTTATTAGTACCCATAAACTGTTGCATGCCAAAATTGACTTCAGTGCTTTGGGTTTAATGATTATCGATGAAGAACATCGATTTGGCGTGCGCCAAAAAGATCAAATCAAAGCGCTGCGAAGTTCGGTTGATATCCTCACCATGACCGCAACCCCTATTCCGCGCACACTTAACATGTCGATGCACAGTATTCGCGATCTGTCGATTATTGCCACCCCTCCCGCCAAGCGTTTGTCGGTTAAGACCTTTATCCGCAAAAAAGAAAGCAGAGTCTCTAAAGAAGCAATTCTTAGAGAGATACTGCGCGGCGGTCAGGTTTACTACTTACACAATGACGTCAAATCTATTCAGCGGGCAGCAGATGAATTAGCGGAATTAGTCCCCGAGGCAAGAATTCACGTTGCCCATGGTCAGATGCGCGAGCGTGAACTCGAAAAAATCATGTCTGATTTTTATCATCAACGTTTTAATGTTTTGGTTTGTACCACGATTATCGAAACCGGAATTGATGTTCCCAGCGCTAATACCATTATTATTAATCGAGCAGATAAGTTTGGACTGGCCCAGCTGCATCAGCTTCGTGGTCGCGTAGGTCGATCACATCATCAAGCCTATGCCTATATGCTGACCCACCCGGAGAAGAAACTAACCACCGATGCCACCAAACGGCTAGAAGCTATTGCCGCTGCCGAGCACCTAGGTTCTGGTTTTACCCTCGCGACTAATGATCTTGAAATTCGCGGTGCCGGTGAACTGTTGGGTGATGAACAAAGTGGTCACATTCAAACCATCGGCTTTACCCTATACCTTGAAATGCTCGACCAAGCGGTTGAGTCAATTCGTAGCGGAGAAAGTCCTAATAAAGCTATTAACTTTGATCAGGGTATTGAGGTTAACTTACATATACCTGCACTGATTCCTGCCGACTACCTACCCGATGTCAATATGCGTCTGACCCAGTATAAGCGACTGGCCAACTGCCAAAACAAAGACCAACTCCATGAGCTTCAGGTAGAAATGATTGATCGTTTTGGTCTTTTACCTGAGGCATTAAAAGCCCTTTTCCGCATCGCGGAATTGCGCCAAATTGGTCAACAGCTGGGTCTTAAAAAGATTGAAGCTGGCCCAACAGAGGGTAGATTACAGTTTACTCAGAACACCAAAGTTGAACCCATTACTATTATTAAAATGGTGCAACAAAATCCAAAGCAATATCGGCTCTTGAACAATGATCAATTGAGTTTCACAATGGCAATGGAAACCCCTGAACTGAGACTCTCATCCCTGTATGCTATGCTGAGTTCGTTAAGTGAAAGCGTTTAAATAAAGCCAAAAGGACTGTGAATGTTATCGATACAGCATAAAACTTCGATCAGTAGATTGCTGCTTATAGCGTTGGCACTTTTTTGGTTTCCATATCTCTCTGTGGCAGAGGAGCAATCTCAGAATATAGAGCTCCCCACCCTACCTAACTGGTATCAGGTTGAGGTGGTTTTATTTGACCAAAAAACTATATTAGGTGATGAGCAGCCACCCAAAGAGCTGAGTCTCGAATTTCCAAATGATTTGATCGAGCTTCATAGCAGCTACCAAAATACCGGTATTATGCGACGCCCACTGTTTGATAGTTTGTCGGAATCATCACTAACAGAACCTCATCAGGCAAACCTATTCGATCGCATTTATGCTTATTTGGGTATTCCGCACTTTCGATATTTCACTGAGAATCAATCTGAGTTAAACCTAGTTCCTGAAGCGCGCATCCCTTATCAAGCTGATACTGGTAATTCATCTGAACCCCAGATTCTCCTAGTTGATCAGCAATCAGAGTTTGATTTATCTCAAGAGTATACTGATGAAGATAAAACTGCTGAAACCGCCTTACCCACTGATTTTAATCCTGTTTTTGAGGCGCCATTTCGCACCCTAGACAAATCTGACAGGGTCTTAAACGATACTGTCAGAGCCCTTAATAGACGCAACTATCAAGTCAAGTTTCACCAGGCTTGGCGCTTTGAGGCGACCTCAAAACAACAAAGCCAATGGGTTTTATTAAAAGCTGGTGAGAATCGTGCCGAGAGATATGCCATTGAAGGCGCCCTAAGGTTTTATAAATCTCGGTTTCTTCATTTTGAAACTGATCTTTGGAAGTTGATCTTTGCCGATGATGGCCAAGCAGAGGTTATCCTGCCCGAGATCCCGAAAAAGCCAATGACTTCTGAAGAGGCCGTGCTAGTTAGCGCTATGCAATTTTCAAATCGCTATTTAGCGTTAAGCCCAATGTCACTCGAAGCTTCGGGTCTTATTCAAAGTGCGTTGAATGGTTATAACCTTCAGTCGGTTACGCCACTTTTCAATTCCATACAACTCAGTCCAATCAATGATAACCTTGAACTACAAAACACCGGTTATCCAATCGAGGCAATCTGGCCCATAAAACAGTCAAAGCGTATTCAGGAAGAAGAGGTTTACTACATTGATCACCCGCAGATGGGCGCATTGGTGAGTATAAAAGCCTATGAGCCTTTGCCAATCAACCTACCACCCCTTCAACCTGATATTACGGAAAACAGGTTCTAGATGCTAGCAATTAACAGCTAGTGATCCACAAAGATTAGCTGGGTGGTATCAAAACCTAACTGAGTTGCACGACTAATAAACTGATTGACTAGCTCTTGTGAAACCTCAGGGGTTCGCGCAAGCAACCACAAGTAATTGGTGGTATTGCCCGCAATAAAGGCATATTGATAATTTTCGTCTAGCTCAAAAATTACATAGGATCCAAAAAAGGGTCCAAAAAAAGAAACTTTTAAATAGCCTAAATTGGGTTGCTCAACAAAATACGCCCTACCCTCGGCCTCTTGATTGGCCTGCGTATCAGTGTTGCGACCCGAATTAATGACACGAATGCCACCATCATCACGCAGGGAATATTCTGCTGATACGGCCTCT
>JABBBH010000014.1:0-10844 GCA_018607525.1 SAR92 clade bacterium | reverse complement strand
AATGACACGAATGCCACCATCATCACGCAGGGAATATTCTGCTGATACGGCCTCTAAACCCCGCTCAAAGGAATGATCGAGGCGAGCAATCTCATACCACTTTCCCAGGTAGCGATTAAGCTCAAAGTTATCTACTGGCTCTATGCCATCGGGAACAGTCAAGCAACCTGACAGCAAACAGCAGGCTACAATCCAAAGATTTCGCATTGCTAGCAAGCCTAGGTCTTGTATGAGCTTTCTAGCCCGGGAGGTGCAATATGCAGGGTTGAGGTTGGGAATGCAATTTCAGCTTTATTAGCCTGAATAATTTCTGCAATCTTCAACAACACATCCTGTTTAACCTCATGGTACTTCACCCACCCAGTGGTTTTGGTATAGGCATAAACAAAGAAGTCCAGTGAACAGGGCGCAAACTTATCAAAATTAACAATAATCACTTCTTTAGTATCAACTTCAGGATGAGCATTAAGCATAGCGGTTACCTGATCAACAATCGGCGTCATGCAGGCTATATCATCGTATCTTATACCCACTGATTCATAAATTCGTCGATTGGTCATTCGCGACGGATTTTCAACGGAAATACTGGCAAATACAGAATTTGGAATATACAGCGGTCGTTTATCAAAGGTTCTAATACGAGTGAGACGCCAACCGATATCCTCTACAGTCCCCTCAATTTCTTTATCGGGTGAACGCACCCAGTCACCCACTGAGAAGGGGCGATCAAGATAGATCATCAGTCCGCCAAAGAAGTTAGCCAATAGATCTTTAGCCGCAAAACCAACCGCGATACCACCAATACCACCAAAGGCCAACAAACCAGAGATGCTATAACCCATAAACTGCATAATAACCAAAATAGCGGTTATGACTACTGCGGCACGAAACAGCTTAGAAACTGCCTTTACCGTAGTCGCATCCATAGGCTTAGTCATATACAGAGGATCTAACAGATTGCGCTCTACGCGACGAATAAAGCCATTAACAAACAACGCACCAAGCACAATAAATGCCAGGCGATTCAGGGGTTGTACTAGATCCTGAAGCGGCGAGTCAATGCGCTGTGCGGTAATGCTTAAGGCAAAATTAATTCCCAGAATCCAAATCAACCAGATTGCTGGTGAGCGACAGGCTTCAAGAAAAGCATCGTCCCAAACTGTGGGTGACTTAGCGGCACGCAACTGAAGGCGATTAAAGATTTTATTCAATAAAAAACCGGCAAATAAAACGGCAACAACAATAAGGAAGAGCTCGGCTACCCAAAGATAGGTATCGCCCGTGAGGTTTACAAGCCATGTCTCAATTGAATTCATTTTAAGATCCCATATCAGTCAAAGTCTGAAGTGTATTTTTTGTTTTAATATAACGCTCAGTTTTTTCCAGCTGTTGCCAGCTGATATTGTGCTTAGCCCTCATTGTGGCAATTTTTTCGCAACCTTTCACCTCTAATTGTTGCATATAGGCTAAAACTTCCTGTGCGCCATCGGGACAGTTGCAAACCAGTATCATATCGCAGCCCGCCTGAAGAGCTAATTGTGCCTTATCGGTATAGCCCCCAGCGACATCAGCGCCCTTCATACTGAGATCATCGCTAAAGATAACCCCCTTAAACCCCAGCTTCTGCCTTAATACTTTTTGTAGCCAAAATTCAGAAAACCCCACCGAAGCAGCATCAACCGAAGGAAATGTAATATGCGCCGGCATTATTCCGCCAAGCTTGTCAGCAAGAGCGACAAAGGGCTTAAGGTCTTTGGCATTTAATACGTCCATAGATCTATGATCTACAGGTGCCTCAAGATGACTGTCAGCGACTACACCGCCATGCCCAGGAAAATGCTTACCTGTAGCCGACATGCCCGCTTGGTTCATACCATTGATGAAAGCATTAGCGGCCAAAATCACCTGTTGAGGATTATCGGAAAAAGCACGATCACCAATAATACTGCTGTGGTCCCTATCAACATCTAATACCGGCGCAAAACTAATATCTAAACCGCAGGCAACCACCTCAGATGCCATAAGCCAGCCCGCATTCTCTGCTAAGTCTAGTCCCGCCTGTTCCTGAGCCTGAATTTGATCGCCAAGAATTTGCATGGGCGGTATACGGGTAAACCCCTCTTTAAAACGTTGAACTCGCCCACCCTCTTGATCTACAGCAATAATCAGCTGTGATGAACAGCGTCTAATATCATCAACTAGGGCTATAACTTGATGCTTGCTTTGAATATTGCGAGCAAACAGAATAACCCCACCCACCTGAGAATTGGACAACAGCGAATGCTCGTTCTCTGTGAGTTCTGTACCACAGAGATCTAGCATCAGTCTTCCGAAGAGTTTAGCGCTCATAGAACATGCATTCTTTTGAAAGGGTTAAAGTAGGTGTAAATATAACTGACCACAATACTAGATGAAATAATTATTTGAATTATAAGGTTGAACAGTGCATGATACTGTATATAATTACAGCGTATATATATACAGGAGTTTGTAATGGAAAGATTAACTGCTAGACAACAACAGATTTTTGATCTTATTAAAAGTAACCTTGATGAGACAGGTTACCCGCCTACTCGCGCTGAAATTGCTCAGCAATTAGGTTTTCGATCGGCCAATGCTGCTGAGGACCATTTGCGTGCCCTAGCCCGCAAAGGTGCTATAGAAATGATTCCTGGTGCCTCTAGGGGTATTCGCATCGCTGAACAGGTTTCTGGCATCCCAATTGTGGGTAGCGTAGCTGCCGGCGAGCCAATTCTTGCTGAGCAAAACATTGAAGATTACCAAGAAGTACCCTCAAGTACATTTCACCCACATGCTGACTACTTTTTGCGTGTACAGGGGCAAAGCATGGTCAATGTGGGCATTATGGATGGCGATCTATTAGCAGTTCATCAACAGCCAACGGCTGAAAATCAGCAAATTGTAGTGGCTCGAGTAGATGGTGAGGTCACCGTTAAGCGACTTAAAAGAACAAGAAGTAAACACGAAATTCAGCTCTTACCTGAAAACCATGATTATTCACCGATTATGGTGGATTTACGTCATCAAGATTTTGCCATTGAAGGCTTAGCTGTAGGTGTGGTTAGAGTTGCCGTTTAGCGCGGCAACTAATCCTCTGACTCTAGCGCGCCCTGAGCAAAGATATACTCTTCAACGGGTTTACCACCTATTACATGCTCCTGCAGTATTCGCTCTATAACTTCTGGGCTGCAGCTGTGATACCAAGACCCGTCTGGGTAAGACACAAGAATTGGACCCTGCCGGCAGACTCTAAGGCAGTCAACTTTTGATCGATATACGCCCGATTCAACATCCATTAAATCGAGCTCTTTAATACGACGCTTTAAAAAATCCCAAGCAGCTTGAGTCTCTTCTTGAGGGGCGCATTTGCCAGCAGTACACAGCAGTAAATGCTGTTTTTGTGAGGAAATGTGGCGGTGTTCAGCCAGTTTGGTTAATCCTTTAATCGTAGACAAACGGGATTACCTTAAATAATTAGTGGACAGTTTTACTGGGTTCTTGATCTTCAGCCTGAGCGGCCGCCTGCTCCCATTCTATGACTGCTTGGATACCAGAATCAATCATCTGTTTAGCGACTTCAATATGATGTTCGCCCAAGTAGTCTTTTATCTTAGAGGAAAATTTTACCTGCACCAGTGTCTCATCAACGCCTGCACGCTGAAGAGCAATATCGCCATTTTCTAATATAATTAATTCAAACGCAGGTGTACTCATTAAACTTTTCTCATATAAAATTAAACTTACAAAGTATGACTAAAACTCAATCATCATCTCTCTTTGCCTATCTACGAGCTCTACCATTTGTTTAGACCAGTTTACTGCTGTGGTCAGATTCCAGTCGGTGATCTTTTTGCCACCAAGATTTGTCTCTAACGCCAATACTGGCAAACGATCCACATCCATTTCCGCTTTTCGTATTTCTGGCAGATCCGCTAGCTGAGAATAGGCATCTACTAACTCTCGAACCCAAGAGGTGGGTGAATCAAATAAATTTTTAAGCTCTGTGGCCTCACCCGGCTGCTTGCCATCTGCCTTAAGTATATCCACCAGATCATCTACAGATTGTATTACCGAGGGGTCTTTGACCTTATAGTTACTGGCAACATCTTTAATATGCCAGTTCCACGCATGATATAGCTGGGTAGCAATAGATTGTGCTATTACCGCCTGAACATGTCTGTCATTCACACTGCCTTGGGCACTATCAACCAACTGGGTTAATTTTTTTGCAAATAGCAGCTTTTGGTTTACCGCTGCTAGGTATGAACAGGCACTCACTCTACTTACTGCCAGACTTCTCTGTGACAGCCCATTTACCCTTGGAGTAAAATGCGCTCCATCCGGTAGGCTTGCCATCCTTTTCACTGCGCACATACTGTTCTTTGGTCTTTCGACTATAACGCACAACAGTGGCTAAGCCTTCAGAATCTTTGACTGGCGCCTGCAGTAAAAACAAATACTTTTTGTCGATTTCTGATTTATAGGGCAACAGCTCAGAGACCAGTGGCGCTCGCGTTTCACGATGTCTGGGGAACTGGCTAGCCGCAAGAAAAATACCCGAGGCGCCGTCTCTTAGCACATAGTGATCATCCACTTTTGCACATTGAAGCTCCGGCATTGGAATAGGCTCTGCTTTGGGGGGCGCAGCTTCACCACTCCTTAAAAGCTTTCTGGTGTTTTTACAATCATCATTGGTACAGCCAAAGTATTTGCCAAAACGACCGTTTTTGAGCTGCATCTCACTGCCGCATTTATCGCAATCCAGAGTGGGACCCTCATAGCCTTTAATAACATACTGTCCTGTTTCAACTTCAAAGCCAGAACAGTCAGGGTTGTTACCACAGATATGCAATTTGCGCGTGGTATCCAGCAAGTAGCTATCCATTGAGGTGTTACAGAGTTTACAACGGTGCTTATTAAGCAGTGACTTAGACTCAGCCTCATCATCTTCATCGATATTAATCGCCTCATCACCTGAGGTTAGATTAATTGTGTTCTTGCAACGTTCCTTAGGTGGTAAAGAGTAGCCAGAACAGCCTAAAAACACCCCAGTGCCGGCCGTTCGTATCATCATAGGCCTGTCGCATTGATTACAATCAATATCGGTCTCAGAAGGCGAATTGGGGCGCATACCTGATTCAGCATCCTTAGCCTTAGAAAGCTTAAGGGTAAAATCAGTATAAAATTTATTGAGAACCTGCTTCCAATTAAGAGCTCCGCCGGCAATTTCATCCAACTGAGTTTCCATGGTGGCCGTAAAACCATAATCCATTAGATCAGTGAAACTTTCACTGAGGCGATCGGTCACTATGTCACCAATTTTTTCAGCAAACATACGTTTGTTTTCAATGCGCACGTAACCACGATCTTGAATGGTTGAAATAATTGAAGCATAAGTAGAGGGTCGGCCAATACCGCGCTTCTCTAATTCTTTCACCAATGCGGCTTCAGAGAAGCGTGCCGGTGGTTTTGTAAAATGCTGTTGCGGTAAAAGATTTAGTAGACCCAGCTGATCACCTTCGTGTAAATCTGGTAACTCTGCATCCTCGTCTTTTGACGGCATCACTGCCAAGAAACCATCGAACTTAGTGACTCGTCCTTTAACCGTCATCTCATAATCACCAGCAGCTACTGTTAAGGTAGATGAAGTGAATTCAGCGGAGGACATTTGGCAGGCAACAAATTGCTGCCAAATTAATTGATAGAGGCGACGAGCATCGGCTTCCATATCGCCAAGGCTGCCTGGCGCTATGTCGACATTAGAGGGTCTAATCGCTTCGTGAGCATCCTGAGCCCCACTTTTACTACTATAAATAATTGGCTGTTCTGGTAAATATTTTTCACCATGACGCTGTTGAATATAGTCACGACAGGTAGCGATAGCATCATCACTCAGGTTAGTCGAGTCAGTTCTCATGTAGGTGATATAACCCGCCTCATAAAGACGCTGAGCCATGGTCATGGTTTTCTTGACGCCATAGCCTAGCTTGGTACTTGCGGCCTGTTGCAAAGTAGAGGTAATAAAGGGCGCCGGTGGTTTTGATTTTGTCGCTCGGTCTTCACGCTTAGAAACAACATAGTCGGCCTGCCTAAGGAATGCCAAAGCTGTATCCGCTTGATCCTTATTACCGGGACGGAATGCCTTGCCCTGATATTTCTTTACATCAAATCTTGCCTGCGTTGCATCCGAAGCATCATGAGTTTTTGCGGCCTCTAAATCGGCCTGTACCGTCCAGTATTCCTCTGGGATAAAAGCTCGTATTTCACGCTCTCGGGCAACAATTAATTTCACTGCTACGGACTGAACACGACCTGCAGATAAGCCTCGACCTACTTTTTCCCAAAGCAGAGGTGAAACCATAAAGCCCACAACACGATCAAGAAAACGTCTGGCTTGTTGGGCGTCTACGCGATGCTGGTCAAGTACCCCTGGATCCTCAAAGGCCTGACGAATAGCTTTTTTAGTGATCTCGTTAAATACCACCCGCTTATAGCGACTTTCATCGCCACCGATCACTTCAGTTAAATGCCATGCAATGGCCTCACCCTCACGATCCATATCAGTCGCGAGATAAATATGATCAGCATTTTTAGCCAGCTTTTTTAATTCGGCAACCACTTTTTCCTTTCCAGGAAGAGTTGCATACTGGGCTTGCCAATTATTATCCGGATCAATGCCCATACTTTTAATTAGCTGAGTTTTCGCTTTGCGTTCACGGTGCAGTATTTTGTCTTCTGGGGATAGCTTGCGGGTAATAGCAGCCTGTTTGGCACGCTCTTTAGGGTCAGAGGGTGTGCGGCTAGCACCTGTGGGTAAATCACGAATATGACCGACACTGGACTTTACAATAAAGTCATTCCCAAGGTACCTATTAATGGTTTTAGCCTTGGCTGGTGATTCTACTATAACTAATGATTTACCCATGGAAGTTAGGTTTCCCAGATCAAATTTTTAATTTATATTTGCCTAATATAGACAAATGATTATAGCTAAGGAGCGCATATATACTTGTTTCAGCACCCTTTGGTCAAGCCTCAGCTAAATATTTCTTCACCTTTTTTTCTTAATTCAAGCAAAGAGGCATGTATTTTATCGATGAAATCTATTGTTCCTCGTTCATCCCAAACCAAGCCAACACCCTCATTTGACACTTGAATAGCAGTAATCCCGTCAGGCAATTCCGATAGAATGGTAGTAATAATGTCATACCACTCTTTATCAGCTTCATTGTTTATCCAACGCCAGTCTGCAAAAGACGATTCCCAGCCTCTTCTGCTCGAACGATGCAAAATCCAACCCTGCACTTTTTTCGCCTTGAGCCATGGCAACCAATAATAAATAGTATCTATTCGATGCTCAGTTTCAAGGGCACCCGGACGACGACGCAAGTTAACATGAACTGAAAGACCACGTGCCTTTCTTCGGCAATCGGTAATATGTTGTTGCCGTGGAGAACTTTTCATCCAAAGTAACGGAGATACGGCAACTGCCAAACAAAAGATTATCAACAACCAAACCATAGAACTGTACCCTACCTTTTGTGGCAAATGAGAAACCCTTTTATTATAAACACTAAATCAGGATTAAATAGCAACCTATTTTACAAACAGTCGTGGTTTAATAGGGTATCAGCCATCAGTTACCCAGGATTTTTAGTCAATGTCACAGCCGCTCATCGACATAGGTGTCAATTTATCAAACAACCGATTTAAAGAGGATTTAGATGAGGTTGTCGAGCGTGCACTAGCCTGTCATATTCAACAGCTGGTTTTAACTGGGACGTCAGTCGAAGAAACACAAAAAGTCATTGCAATATGTGACGCTTTAAAAGAAAAGTACCCAGGCAGAATATACGCTACAGCTGGAATTCATCCCCATAATGCCGATCAAATAAACAGTGCAAAACTCGCACAATTATCAGATCTAGCAGACAGTGAATCAGTGGTAGCGATTGGCGAAACTGGCTTAGATTTTAACCGTAATTATTCATCAGCTGCCAATCAAATCGCCGCCTTTGAAGCTCAGCTTGAATTAGCTGTAGAAAAAAAGATGCCCTTATTTATGCATGAGCGAGATGCCGCGGAAAAACAAATAGAAATAATTACTGAGTACAGAGATCACTTTACTCAGGGGGTCATTCACTGTTTCACAGGGGACAAAAAAACCCTTTACCGCTACCTAGATCTTGATCTATATATAGGTATTACCGGCTGGGTCTGCGACCCCAAACGAGGCGAAGAACTCAGAAAATCAGTCGCTGATATTCCACTAAATCGCTTAATGATTGAAACAGATGCGCCCTATTTGATCCCCAAAAACATGCCTAACCCACCGAAACATCGGCGCAATGAGCCAGCATTTTTAGGCTATATCCTTGAAGAAATACAAAGTCAGCGCAGCGAAGCGCTTGAGGCTATTGCACAGGCAACAACCGCAAACGCTAAGCAGTTTTTCAATATTTAATTCGCTAGTCGTAATTAATAAATACTGGTTTGCAATCAATCAGCTCAGACGACTCTGCATCATCAATTCGAATATCTTTAATAGTGATGGCAAAGGCATCAGAACCGGTTAACAAAAATGGAATATTGATGCGTGACAGATCAGCTCCAGCCTCAGCAAAACAGGACAGGTTTATGGCTGTTTTATTCCATTGGCCTAGGGTTGCCTTAGCAAACAGCTCCGTGACATCCTGAGTGCCCGCACAGGGCCAGGTACAGTCCATTCTCTGGGTAACCGACCCCTGCGGATGGGAATCCACCCTATAGGTCATAATTAGCGCTTTATTTTGCTTTTCCAGTGCCGTCATATCCATAGCTTGGATAGAGCGCCAATAAAACTGACTTTGATGCTTACCGGTCCACTCAACTAAGCGCGAATCTTCCTGCACCATGCCATTAACCACTGACACCTTTAAACCCTGTTTTTTGGAAACAAAGTTTCTGCTTTTAATTTCTTGACGCCAACTATCCTCATCTCCGGCTAGCATGGTCCATGCACCTCGACTACTACCAGCAAATATCACCTCGCCTACAGTGGCCACATTGGATAAGGGTTTATCCCGCAGACTCGCTGACAGTATAGCCTCATCGCCATAACTGAGACCTGCACCTAAGTTAAGCAACTGCTCTGTCACCGGTAATTTAACATCATCAACATTAATATCTGCATTGGGCCATTCAAAGCTCAGGCGACCGGTAAAATCGTAACGCGCCTGACCCCTGTTATTGGCTACTAACACATCAGCAACACCTTGCCCCTCTGAGCCTGGAAGCCAAGCAACAACAAAGGCATTAGAAGCATTGATCTCAGCATTCATCCATAGCGGGCGACCCGTAATAAATACTGCTACCACGGGAATATTTTGGGCTTTTAATTTCTGAATTAACTGTAAATCATTAGTAGCACCACCCTTATAGCCTAAGGTTTCCACGTCACCCTGACCCTCAGCATAGGGTTCCTCACCAAATACCACTACAGCAACATCAGGTTTTTTATTCCATTCACCTCTTTCACTTAATTCAGTAGAGCCACCATTATTTGTCACTGCCTGCTGTATCCCATTGTATATAGAAGTCGCATCAGGAAAATCGCTATTATCAAGCTCTGTGCCCTGCCAAGTTATGGTCCAGCCACCACTTTGCTTAGCAATATCATTAGCGCCATCGCCGGCAACCAACACATGTTGATTGGGCTTAATAGGCAATATATTTTTATGGTTTTTGAGAAGTACCAGTGACTTTCGCACCGCATCGCGAGCAATTTCACGGTGCTGTTTAGAACCCATTAATTGCTGATTACCGGCAAGCTCTCGACTAGAAGGAAGCCCCTTCTGATAGAGCCCAAGACGAAGCTTAACCCGAAGAATTCGAGTCACTGCATCATCAATGCGCGATATAGGGATTAAACCCTCTTCAACCTGCTCAATGGTGTTAAGCAGCATGGGTTTCCAGTCCTCAGGAACCATCACCATATCAATACCGGCGTTAATCGCTTGAGCACAGATTTCATCCGTACAACCCTGAACCTGACCAGTTCCATTCCAGTCACTAACCAGAATGCCATCAAAACCCATTTGACCCTTTAACACATCAGTTAGTAATTGACGGTGACCATGAATTTTTTCACCATTCCAGCTATTAAATGAAGCCATCACTGTTTGCACATCTGCGTCAATCGCAGAGTGATAACCCTGACCGTGCAACTCTAGAAGTGCCTCAAGACTGAGTCGCGTATCACCCTGATCAATTCCTCGATAAGTTCCACCGTCGCCAATAAAGTGCTTAGCGGTAGCAATGACCTTATCATGACGAGTAGCAAGCTCATTAATATCACCCTGCATGCCGATAACAATCTCACTGGCATAGGCCTTAGGGATGGCGGCTTCGGAGCTATAGCCCTCATAGGTTCGGCCCCAACGGTAATCTTTAACCACTGCAACTGTAGGAGCAAAGATCCAGTCCAAACCGGTTACAGCCACCTCTTTAGCCACTGCTTCGCCAATACTTCGCATCAATACTGGATCATTAGCCGCACCCAAACCAATATTATGTGGAAACAAGGTGGCACCAACCACGTTATTATGGCCATGTACGGCGTCTGTACCCCAAATAATAGGAATACCTGAACCACCAGCGCTAGTATCCATAGATGCGCTGTAATAGGCGTCAGCGAGGGCTAGCCAGTCATCTATCGAAGCATTCTGGTCATTATTAGGAAAAGCCCCACCACCATTTAAAACAGAACCAATGGAGTAATCCTTAACATCCTGGGGTGACATGTAGCGAATTTCACCCTGAATCATCTGCCCTACTTTTTGCTC
>JABBBH010000029.1 GCA_018607525.1 SAR92 clade bacterium | reverse complement strand
AGCATAGGCTCATAGCCCAGCAACTCTAGCAACAGGGACTCTTCATGACTCAGTTTTTCAGCAGGCGGTGCTTCAGCAGGCTTATGCATTAGATGCTGATATTTTTCACCGTAAGTCGCTAGCGGGCCGGCAATTTCTTCCACCAATTCGGCGGTGGTTTCTACTAGGCAGGCACCCTGTTTAATTAGCTGATGGCAGCCTTTACTTTGCGGGCTATTAATTGATCCTGGGATAGCAAATACTTCGCGGTTTTGTTCTAGGGCATATTTGGCAGTAATAAGCGAGCCACTTTTAAGTGCCGCTTCAACCACTAATACGCCCAAACTAAGACCACTAATAATGCGATTGCGCTGAGGAAAGTGCGCAGCCAGTGGCGGGGTGCCGGGGGCAAATTCGGTTACCAGCGCGCCGCCTTTTTCAATTATCTGCTCAGCTAGCGAAGCGTTTCGGCTGGGATACATACAATCTATGCCCGTGGCAATTACCCCGATGCTAATGCCTTTGTTTGCCTCCACTGCCCCGCGGTGGGCGCAGCTGTCTATGCCTATGGCCATGCCGCTAGTAATAGTAAATCCACTGGCGGCAAGATTTTTGGCCCATGATGTAGCAATTACTTCTGCCCCTTTAGTCATGCGGCGACTGCCCACTATGGCTAACTGTGGCAGATGCAAACAGTTAGGGTTGCCACGTATATAGAGTAGGGGCGGGGGCTTGGTTATCTGTTGCAGTTGTGGCGGGTAATCCTCGCCGGTAATGGGGATTATTTGCGCCTGATATTGGTCGAGGGTTTTACCTATTTTATCAACCTCAGTTTGCCATTGACCTGCGTGGTATGCCTTGCGAATAATTTGTAACTGCTGATCAAGTTTTGGGTTATCAACTGAGTCGCGGCTTTCAAATAGTTGGCGAAAGCTACCCATCTGGTCAATCAGTGCTAACTGTAATTTTGGCGTGCAAGGTTTTAATGTTTGGGCAATCAGCGCCCACTGAGCTTCGTCTTGTCTATTGAGTATTGCGTTCATGCGGTGCGTCCTTTCAAGCAAGGGTGTATAATATTTGCAAACAAACTTACATTTGATTGTAGACAGCAAAAGCTATGGCAATACTAAAAATTCTCGAATACCCAAATCCACGTTTACGTATCGTGGCTGAACCGGTTACTGATGTGAGCGATGAAATACGCACGCTGATTGATAATATGTTCGAGACCATGATAGATGCCGATGGTATTGGCTTGGCGGCGACTCAGGTGGATGTGCATCAACAGGTCATCGTGATGGACCTTTCAGAAAAACGCGACGAGCCACGAGTGTTTATTAACCCGCAGGTTAAGGTGCTTGAGGCCGATACGGCGCCTTTTGATGAGGGCTGTCTGTCTGTGCCCGGCTTTAATGAAACCGTTGATCGCCCCAAACATGTGATGATTCGCGCGATTGATGGCGATGGTAACGCTTTTGAAGAAGAGGCCCATGGCTTATTAGCAGTGTGTATTCAGCATGAGATGGATCATTTAAAAGGCAAATTATTTGTCGATTACCTGTCTTCGCTTAAAAGAGACCGTATCCGTAAAAAACTTAAAAAACAGCGTGCATAGGAATTATTTAGCGTGAAGATTATCTTCGCTGGCACCCCAGATTTTGCCGCCACCCACTTACAGGCGCTAATAGACAGCGACCAACATCAGATTGTTGCCGTCTACACTCAGCCCGACCGTCCTGCTGGGCGGGGTAAAAAACTGACTGCCAGTGCAGTTAAGCAGCTTGCTTGCGACCATAATTTAACCGTTCTTCAGCCACCATCACTTAAAGATTCTGATGCTCAACAACAGCTTGCCAGCTTTGAAGCCGACATAATGATTGTGGTTGCCTACGGGCTAATTTTGCCGCAGGTGGTTTTGGATACTCCAAGACTCGGCTGTATTAATGTGCATGGCTCGTTACTGCCCAAATGGCGTGGGGCGGCACCTATTCAGCGTGCGGTTGAGGCGGGGGATAAAGAAACTGGTATCTGTATCATGCAGATGGATGCCGGGCTTGATACTGGGCCAGTAATTTCAGTGGCGCGCTGCGCCATTGAAGCCTCAGATACTAGCGGCTCTATTTACCAAAAACTTTCTGAGTTGGGTGCGCCAACCCTATTGGCCGCGCTAGAAAAGATGGCTTCTGGGGTGGCAGTGGCAGAACAGCAAGACGATAGCCAAAGCACCTATGCTCGCAAGATTGATAAATCTGAGGCCTTAATTGACTGGTCTATGTCTGCGCAAGAAATAAGCCGCCGCGTGCGTGCCTTTAATCCTTTCCCTGCAACCTTTAGCCATATTGGTGGTGACCGAGTTAAAGTTTGGGGTGCTAGCGCTACAGATAAACAGTCAACCAATTCGGCAGGCGTCATTATTCATGCAGACGCCGAGGGCATTTTGGTGCAAACGGGTAAAGGTCAGTTGCTGATCACGGAAATTCAGTTAGCCGGCAAGTCGAAAATGCCGGTCTCTGAGTTATTAAAATCTAAGGCCGAGCTGTTTGCTGCAGGCCAGAGTTTTGAATCATAAATGGCTAATGTACGAGTAGTGGCTGCTGAAGCCATAGGTCAGGTTTTGCGGGGTCGTTCGCTGTCTGCGGTACTGCCAAAATACAGTCAAAAAGTGGCTGATAATGATCAAGCATTATTTAAAGAGCTCTGTTTTGGCACATTGCGCTGGTATCCACAGCTGCAGGCGATTGTTAACCATCTGATGTCAAAACCCATCAAGGATAAAGAGCGCGAAATTCAAGCCTTATTGGCCTGTGGCATTTATCAGTTGATGCATATGCGTGTTGCAGACCATGCGGCAATTAATGAAACCGTTGCGGCGACAGTAAAACTCAAACGACTTTGGGCGAAGGGACTGGTTAATGCGGTATTAAGGAATTTTCAGCGCCAACAGGAACAAATAGTCGACAAACTCTCAAAAAATTCTGACTATGCAACCGCTCATCCCCAGTGGATAGTAGATCGCCTTTATAAAGCTTGGCCTGAACAGGCTCAAGAGATACTGGCGGCCAATAACCTGCAGGCGCCCATGTGTTTGCGGGTGAATACCAGTCGTTGCTCTCGCGACGACTATCTCAGCATGCTAACAGATGCGAACATTAGTGCCGAGCCAACCTCTTATAGCAACTGCGGCGTATTACTGGACAGTCCAAAAGATGTCACTGAATTACCCGGCTTTGCCGATGGCTTGGTGAGCGTGCAAGATGAATCTGCTCAGCTGGCAGCCTCACTATTAGATGTTCAACCAGGCCATCTGGTACTGGACGCCTGTTGCGCCCCGGGGGGTAAAACCTGTCATATTCTTGAGTCTGAGCCTAAATTAAAATCACTGACGGCAATCGATCTTGAAGAACCGCGCCTAGAGCGCTGTAAAGACAATCTTCAGCGCTTAAATTTACGGGCCAATCTAATTGCCGCTGATGTGGGCGCTATAGAACAGTGGTGGGACAACAACCACTTTGATCGTATTTTGCTGGATGCGCCCTGCTCCGCTTCGGGGGTTATTCGCCGGCATCCAGATATCAAATTACTGCGCAAAAATAGCGATATCGAAAACTTATCGAAAATTCAGACAGAATTGCTCGAAAAGGTGTGGAAAACTTTGCGCAAAGGGAGCATGCTTATATATGCAACCTGTTCAGTGCTACCGCAGGAGAACGACCTAGTGGTAGCCAAGTTTTTGGCAACAAATAATGATGCCTCTTTGCTAACCATTGAGGCAGATTGGGGAAAGGCCACTGATTATGGCAGGCAGATATTCCCCTCGGCAAAAGGCGGCGATGGTTTTTATTATTCGCGCTTACAAAAAAATAGCTGATAACGGCTGAAAATAGCTAAAAGTGCAGAGCAATCATGAAAATAGTGATAGTAGGAGCGGGGCAGGTCGGCACTACGCTGGCTGAAAATTTAGCACGAGAAAATAACGATATCACTATCGTGGATATCGATGGGAATGTCTTAAGGGCGCTACAGGATAGGCTCGATGTGCGCACAGTCGTGGGCACAGGCTGTTACCCCGATGTTTTAGTCAGTGCCGGCATTGAAGATGCGGATATGATTGTTGCTGTAACCCGCAGTGACGAAATTAATATTGTTGCCTGCCAAGTGGCCTATTCTTTATTTCATACGCCTACCAAAATTGCCCGCGTACGCTCTCGCAATTACAGTAATCCCGAATTTAAAAATAAATTATTTAACGATAAGCATATGCCCGTGGATGTAATGATTACCCCTGAACAGGTGGTCACCAATTATATCCATAAGCTGATTGAGCAGCCCGGTGCCCTGCAGGTTCTTGATTTTGCCGATGGCGTAATTCAGCTAGTTGGATTGCGTGCGGTTGAAGATGGCCCACTGGTCGGCCAGAGGTTGCGCGCATTAAAAGAACATATGCCCGACATCGATGCCCGTGTGGCAGCTATTTATCGCAAAGATGGCGCGATTTTTCCAACGGGCGACACCATTATTGAAGATGGTGACGAAGTCTTCTTTATCGCGGCGAAAAAGAATATTCGCAAAGTCATGAGCGAACTGCGTCGCCTCGAAAAGCCCTATCGTCAGTTAGTCATTGCCGGCGGCGGTAATATTGGTTTTAGGCTCAGTAAGGCTCTAGAAGACCAGTACAACATCAAAATCATAGAGTTCTCAGATAGGCAGGCCGAATTGCTGTCTGAACAGCTCGATAAAACCGTGGTGCTTAGAGGCTCGGCAACCGATCAAGAATTATTGCTTGATGAGAATATTGATAAGACCGACGTCTTTATCGCTGTGACTAATGATGACGAAACCAACATTATGGCCTCTCTGTTAGCCAAGCGCTTGGGTGCCAGAAAGGTCATGACACTGATTAGCAACCCTGTGTATGCCGACCTTATGCAAGGCGGCGATATTGATATCGCAATTTCTCCGCAACAGGCGACCATTAGCTCGTTACTGGCTCATGTCCGCAAGGGCGACACCGAAAGCGTACATTCATTGCGTCGCGGTGCCGCAGAGGCACTGGAATTTATTGTTCATGGCGATGAAAACAGCTCTAAAGTTGTAGGCCGCGCTATTGAGGATATTAAATCGCCCCCTGGAACTACCTTGGCTGCCTTGGTGCGAGACGGGGAAGTGATTATTGCCCATCATGACACCGTGATTAAAAGCGGCGACCATGTGATTGTGTTTGTGGTGGATAAAGAAAAAACCAAGGCTGTCGAGAAGCTATTCTCGGTAGGCTTTAGCTTCTTCTAAGGGACGACCTAAGATGCATTTTGCAATTATTGCTCGGGTGTTAGGCATGCTGCTGGTTATCTTCAGCCTAACTATGCTGACGCCTGTTTTAGTTGCGTTTATCTATGGTGAAAATACTAGCCCTACCTTTGTGTTAGCTTTTGCCATTACTCTGATTATTGGCATGATCTTTTGGCTACCCTCAAGAGGCGCTCGCGGCGAGCTGAGAACCAGAGACGGCTTTGTGGTCACGGTGTTTTTCTGGCTGGTACTCAGCTCCTTTGGGGCATTACCACTTATGCTATCTGAGGCCCTTCATCTAAGCTTTATAGATGCCCTATTTGAGTCAGTGTCGGGGCTTACCACCACCGGTGCCACCGTCATCTCAGGCTTGGATAACCTGCCTAAATCTATTCTCTATTACCGCCAACAGCTACAGTGGTTGGGCGGTATTGGTATCGTGGTTATTGCTGTAGCTATTTTGCCTATGCTGGGTGTGGGTGGCATGCAGATCTATCGCGCTGAAACCCCTGGACCGATGAAAGACTCCAAACTCACGCCGCGGATTACCGAAACCGCTAATGTATTATTTAGAATTTATCTGTGCCTCACCATTGCCTGTGCCCTAGCCTATTGGGCTGCGGGCATGAGTGGTTTTGATGCTATTAGCCACAGCTTTTCAACGGTTTCTATTGGTGGATTTTCTACCCATGACGCGAGTATTGGCTTTTTTGACAATAGCGCCATTATGGCAATTTGTTGCTTCTTTATGATTATTGCCGGACTTAACTTTGCGTTGCATTTCCACGCTTGGCACAGCCGTCGCCTTAGCATGTATTGGGCTGACCCCGAAGCCAGAATGTACCTGTTCTTACTTATGGTGGGCGCGATTATTACCTGCTGTTATCTGTATTACAGCGGCACCTTTGACGGCAGTGAAAGTGTTCGACAGGGTACTTTCCAATTAATTTCTATTATGACCACCACCGGTTTTACCACCAGTGAGTTCCATAGTTGGCCTAGCTTCTTGCCATTCTTCTTAATCTTTTTATCGTTCTTTGGTGCCTGTGCAGGCTCTACGGGGGGCGGTATAAAAATTGGCCGCATGCTGATTTTGGCAAAGCAGGGCTTAAGAGAAATTTATCGTCTAGTGCATCCCAATGCGCTGCTGCCTATTAAGATTCGCAATCGCACCGTACCCACCCGGGTGGTGGATGCTATTTGGGCATTTATGGGAGTCTATTTAGCGATCTTTTATCTGATGGTGCTTTTATTGTTAGCGACAGGGCTAGACTACGATACCGCATGGTCTGCTACTGCGGCATCGCTCAACAATCTCGGCCCCGGTTTAGGTGCAGTTGCCACCAACTACGGTGAGATTGGTGGCTTTGCTAAATGGGTGCTCTGCTGGGGCATGCTATTGGGTCGATTAGAAATCTTTACCCTGCTGGTTTTATTTAC
>JABBBH010000055.1:4612-6917 GCA_018607525.1 SAR92 clade bacterium | reverse complement strand
GCATAGGTGCGCACTGTTTTGCCTGAATACTCTGCTAAATAAATAGCCGACATAAGACCAATAGGCACTGCCACAAACATGGCAACCGCTGAGATTAAAAGAGTGCCTACAAACAGTGGAACCGCGCCAAAGCTTCCCGAGGATCCCACTTGGTCTTCTCGAATTGCCGTCTGCGGGCTCCAATCTAGACCAAATACAAAATCAAAAAATGGCACTGAGCGAAAAAATTGAATTGACTCAAATAGAACCGAAAAAACAATACCTACGGTGGTGAAAATAGCTAAACAGGCACAACCTAGTAGCAGGTTTTCCATGACCTTTTCGACGGACTGGCGCGCTCTAAATTCTGCAGCGATCTTATACCAGCCCCAGTAGAGGCCAATTACCGCTAGAATTAAACAGAGCGCAGTCAAAGACCACTGTGAAATAACACGAAGTCCTGCCATAGAATCAGCAACGGCGATTAATGAGGCCGGCTGACCCTTTGAGCTCATTATCCCATCGGCCAAATTACTGATCTTATTTAATAAAAGATTGTAATCCGCTAACGAAGCAGGTGCTATATCAGCAGGTAATGACCCCATGATAACGCTATTAATTACCGGCTCGTCAAAAATCAGCCACAACACTAAAATAATCAGCGAGGGTAAGGCACACCAGAGTAATGCATTAAGCCCGTAGTAATTTGGCAGAGAATGAAGATGCCTAATACCACCGAGAGGCTTTGCCACAAGGAGTGAACGACTTCGCCCAATATAAAAAGCAACAGCGCCAAATGTTAGCATTAATAAAAATAAATTCGAAGATTCCATAAATAAAATATTAATCCACTATAAACAAAACAACCCGGCTACTTGAGCCGGGCAGTACTTTGACAACTTATGATAATTATTTCAATGGCTCTTTGCCATTCATTGGCGTTAAGGCTCTTACGCTTTGGGCAAGTGCCTTTCGCTCTGCCGTAGGCAATGGAATCATGCCCTTTTCAGCCAAGTAGCCTTCTTCACCCCAGGCTCTTTCGCTGGTGAATTCTGTCAAATAACCTAGAATTCCTGGAACCACCTCAATATGTGCTTTTTTCACATAGAAAAATAGTGGTCTGGAAATCGGATATGACTTATCTGATATCGATTCAAATGTAGGCTCAACAGATTCGATCAATGCACCCTGTACCTTGTCAGCGTTTTGGTCGAGGAAGCTAAAACCAAATACACCTAATACTGAAGGGTTAGCCTGAAGTTTTTGTACGATAAGGTTATCATTTTCACCCACTTCAATATAACGACCATCTTCACGCACTGTATGACAAACAGACTTATATTGATTCTTGTTTGTTTTCTTTAGCGCCTTGATCCAAGCAAACTTTTTACAACCGCCTTCAAGGCCTAGCTCGGCAAATGCGTCTCTAGTCCCAGAAGTTGGCGGTGGACCTAAAACTTCAATCGCAACATCGGGTAAAGATGCATTAACCTGTTTCCATGTCGAATAAGGATTATCAATTAACTCGCCTTCTTTCTCGCCGGGCACTTTCGCGGCTAGAGCCAAGAAGATATCTTTGCGGCTAATTTTCATTGGTGCAGATTTGATGGAGTTTGCAATCACAATGCCGTCATAACCCACCTGAACCTCAATAATGTCCCTAACGCCATTTTTCTGACACTTATCAAACTCAGACTTCTTCATGCGTCTTGATGCGTTTGTCACATCCGGGTAGTTTGTGCCTACACCTGAACAAAATAACTTCATACCGCCACCAGATCCGGTAGATTCAATCTTTGGCGTAGGCTTGCCGCTAGCACGCCCATAGCGTTCTGCTACGACCGTGGCAAATGGATAGACTGTGGAAGATCCAACCACTTCCACGTTTTCACGGGCTACAGATGAAGACGCTCCGATGAAAGCCACAAGTATTAATAGTATAGTAGGGGTAACTTTATTGATCATCATTAGACTTTGACTCCTAATTGTTTGTAATTTCAAAATCATCGTTGTTTAACATTGGAGCCACTTTATAAAATGTTTATGACAGTTATGTGACAGTATGAAAAAAACCTTTGTCATATAATTGTCATATTTCTATCATATGTTGCACAGATCGCTGACATAAAATGTTCTTGCCAGCGTTAAATGAAATACCAATTTAATTTTTTTGGGGAAGTAATATGAATAAAGTAATTCTTTTAACGACCGCTATGGCTTCGCTTGCAATAGCACCTTTTACTGCAGCTAATGGCCCTATTGATGGCAAGCTGTATGGCAAAATCAATGTTGCTGTTGTTAATTCAGACAGTGGATCTACAGATAC
>JABBBH010000055.1:0-4512 GCA_018607525.1 SAR92 clade bacterium | reverse complement strand
AAAAGGGCGCTTAGGCGCCCTTTTTTATTGCCTAGGGAAAGTGCAGGTAAATGTCGCACCGCTACCCAAAGTTGATTTGATGGCAAGCGTTGCATCACAACCTGTTAAGGCGTGTTTTACAATCGCCAAGCCCAGTCCACTGCCGCCGGTATTAGAATTGCGACTATTATCACCGCGATAGAATCTTTCGGTTAGGCGGGGAATTTCATCGGCGTCAATACCAACACCGTTGTCACTAATTACCACCTCAGTGTGAGTTTCACTCTGAGTAATATCTATTACTATATCTGCGCCCTGCGGGTTGTGAAGTACCGCATTAAAAACAATATTACCCAGGGCACTGCGCACCAATTTGGTATCGGCTTTAATTTCAATCTCTGATTCACCCTCCAGGGTTAGCCTGTGCTTACCGCCACTGATTTGCTCAGCTTCTAGCAAAATTTCTGATAGTAATTTATGCAGATTAATCGGCTGCTGGGGTAACTGGCGATCTGATTCTAGTTTGGATAACAAAATAATATCATCCGCTAAATCTTTCATGCGGTCGATCTGATTAGACATTTCTTGATAGGCTTTGTTTGCCATAGCTGAATTGCCTTTTAGGTCACTTAAGGTTTCCACATAGCCGCGCATGACTGTTAAAGGCGTACGCAATTCGTGAGAAATATTGCCCACAAATTCTTTTCGCACCTTTTCTAGCTCATTAATTTGCGTGATATCAGAAATCACCACCACAATTTCACTTTCGCCAAACATGACGGCAGAAAATTCTAATAAGCGACCATTGTGGATTGATGCAGGTAAGGACGTTGATGATTCAAACTGACTGCTATTGATGTAGGCAACAAATTGAGGCTCACGAATAAAATTAGTGATAGCCACGCCTCGATCACTTGATCTGAGGCCTAAAAATTTTTTCCCCGCACTATTCCACCAGTCGATAGTACGATCTCTGCGAAGAACAATGACCGCATCGTCTACCGCTTCGGTGACACGCTTAGCGCGATTGATGGCTCGACGCATTTTCTCTTGAGTCCCGCGATGGCGACGACGCTGGCGATTTAGGGTATCGGCAAAATCGCCCCAAACACCATCCATATTCGGCGGGACACCGCGCATACCAATATCAATCCAATCAAAAATCCGACCAATAGTTCTCGAGGCCCAAATAATATAGACCAATACGCCAAATAACAGTGCTTCTAGAGGTCGCTCAAAGCTGATACCAAGGATAAGTGAAAACAGCGCAATTGCAGTAATTCGCCATATCTCGTTTTGCATTCCTAGTCGCAATGGATCTGTATCCTCTATGTATGTGCTAGCTTGGTTGAAAAGCGGTAACCCGTTCCCCGCACAGTCTGCACATAGTTTTCGTGACCTGCAACTGAAATTGCTTTGCGCAATCGTCTAATATGCACATCAACGGTTCTTTCATCGAGGTATACATTGCTTCCCCAGACATAATCTAGGATTTGATCGCGGGAATACACGCGTTCTTGATGAGTTAGGAAAAATTGTAATAGCCTAAATTCTGTAGGGCCAAGATTGACCGAGCCTCCAGAGATAGTCACTTTATGGCTTACAGGATCAAATACCAGCTGACCCACCGATATAGGCTCCGCGGACGCCTCTCGGTTTAATCTACGCAATATCGCTTTTACTCTTGAAATCAGCTCTCTTGGCGAAAATGGCTTGGCAATATAATCATCTGCACCAGCATCGAGACCATAGACCTTGCTATCCTCTTCTGCCTTAGCCGTGAGCATTATCACTGGAATTTTTTCGGTTATTTCATCGCGCTTGAGTCGACGCAACAATTCTAGACCCGAGGTACCTGGCATCATCCAGTCCAATAAAACCAAATCGGGACTGTGGTCTAAAATAGTTGCATGAGCCTGCTGTGCGTTGCTTGCTTGAAGAACATTAAAATCTTCGGCATCCAGCGCAATACTGAGCATTTCTCTAATTGCAGCTTCGTCATCAACAACTAATATTGTATGTTTGGGCATAAACTCATTCTCTTGTTTCAATTTTCGCCCTCCCATTAAAAAGCCTCTTTATGACATAATTGTGACGCTAGCATCAACCATTGTTTTGTTTTATTACGTTATTTAAGAATAAGTTGATCGATATTTATTCACCAATATGGATAATGTACAGCTGATTCAACAAACGGATAAAAAATCATGAATATTCAGAACAACAGCGCTGTTAGCTTTCACTATAAACTTACCGACGATGACGGCATTAACATTGATAGCTCAGAAGGCAAAGAGCCTCTTGGCTATTTACATGGCGCTGGAAATATCATTCCTGGTCTTGAAAAAGCATTAGAAGGCAAGGAAGTGGGCGACTCGCTAACAGTTGCAGTAAACGCCGCTGAAGGCTACGGTGAAGTTCAAAAAGAACTTATTCAAGAAGTGCCGCGCGAAGCTTTTCAAGGTATCGACACTATTGAACCAGGCATGCAATTTGAAGCACAAACAGGCCAAGGCGGCTCAGTACCTGTTACTGTTATTGCCGTTACTGAAGAGATCGTCACTGTCGATGGCAACCACCCATTAGCGGGCAAAAACCTAAACTTTGATGTGACCATCACAGAAGTTCGCGAAGCTTCAGAAGAAGAACTGGCCCATGGACATACTCATGGCGCTGATGGCGAAGAGCAATAAGCTAGCACTGTCATAAAACTGTCATCTTTTGCGATTAATTTAATCACTTTGGTTATTAATGAAATATTATGTCGATAAAAGTTGGAATTAACGGGTTCGGCCGCATGGGTCGTCTCGCACTTCGAGAATCTTGGGGATGTGCCGATTTTGAAATTGTGCACATCAACGAGATGGCAGGTGATGTTCAAAGTGCAGCACATTTGTTGCGCTTTGATTCTGTGCATGGCCAATGGGATAAGGATGTATCCGTAAAAGATGGCTCTCTTGTTGTCGATGGTCAGCCAGTTGGTTATTCTCAAAATGAAGCTATAGCAGATACCCACTGGCAAAAGGCCAATGTTGATTTAATTCTCGACTGTACTGGTGCCTTTAAAAGTCCAGAGGCACTTCAGCCCTATTTCGATCAGGCTGTAACCAAAGTGGTGGTTTCCGCGCCCATTAAGGGCTTTCCTCGCGATCAGGTACTCAACGTTGTTGTGGGTGTAAACGACCATGAATATGTGGGTCAAGATATAGTTACCGCGGCCTCATGCACTACCAATTGCATCGCGCCCGTTGTGGACGTTATTCATCAATGCTTTGGCATCTCCCATGGCTCGATGACCACTATTCATGATATGACTAATACCCAAAGTGTTATTGATCAATATCATAAAGACCTGCGCCGAGCGCGGGCTAGTAGTATGTCGCTAATTCCAACCAGTACTGGCTCTGCCACTGCAATTACTGAAATTTTCCCGGAATTAAAAGGAAAAATAAATGGTATTGCGGTTCGCGTGCCATTAGCTAATGCATCATTAACTGACTGTGTGTTTGAAGTTGAAAAGTCGACCACCGCTGAAGTGGTTAATGCTGCCCTAAAAACCGCGGCTAAGGGTCGCCTAAAGGGTATTTTGGGCTATGAAGAATTACCTCTAGTATCAGTAGACTACACCAATGACATTCGTTCCGGCATTATCGATGCCCCTTCAACCATGGTTATCAATGGCACGCAGGTGAAGCTATTAGTTTGGTATGACAATGAAATTGGTTATGTCAATCGCATGATGGAACTGGTGTCTAAAGTCTGTCACTCTATGTAGTCATGACGACAGCAACAGCTAATCAACAATATTTCACAATTACCCTGAGTTACTGGGCATTTACCCTGACTGATGGCGCATTACGCATGCTGGTGCTGCTGTTCTTTCATGGCTTAGGCTATTCGCCCTTAGAGCTTGCTAGCCTGTTTATTCTGTATGAATTTTTTGGCATTCTAACCAACCTCTATGGTGGCTGGTTGGCTACAAGAATCGGGCTAACTACCTCACTTCATATAGGCATTAGCCTACAAATTCTTGCCCTGGGGATGCTCTGTATTTCGCCCTCAATGCTCAACGTCGTTTATGTTATGGCCGCTCAAGCCCTATCAGGCGTAGCCAAAGATCTTAATAAGATGAGCGCCAAAAGCAGTATTAAACTGTTGGTCAATGATAACCAGCAGACGCTGCTTTTTCGTTGGATTGCCCTACTCACAGGCTCCAAAAACACCATCAAAGGTCTAGGTTTCTTTTTGGGTGGGTTTCTGATGGCAACCCTTGAGTTTCGCAATAGTCTTGTGGCACTGATGATATTTTTAAGCCTAACTCTGGTGCTGAGTTGGCTCTTTCTTGAAGCGCAAAAAACCACATATAAGCCAAAATTCCGTGAAACTCTCTCCAAAAGCAGAAATATCAACTATCTATCTGCCGCGCGCTTTTTTCTGTTTGGTTCCAGAGATATATGGTTTGTGATTGCGCTTCCGGTATTTCTTCAGTCTCAACTGCAATGGGAATATCTTCAGGTTGGGAGCTTTATGGCC
>JABBBH010000003.1 GCA_018607525.1 SAR92 clade bacterium | reverse complement strand
TCAGCAATAATATCAGCAACATTCTCAATGCCCACTGAAATTCGAACAAGATCAGCACTAACACCTGCGGTTTTCAACTCCTCTTCATTCAACTGACGGTGAGTTGTACTAGCAGGGTGACAGGCTAGAGACTTAGCATCACCAATATTCACTAGACGCTTAATCAATTGCAATGCGTCAATAAATTTCGATCCTGCCTCTTCACCACCTTTGATACCAAAGCTGATAATTGAAGAAGGCTTGCCCGACGCCATACGCTGAGCTAGATCATGATATTTATCTGATTCTAAACCGGCATAATTAATCCAAGAAATCTGAGCGTTATTTTTCAGATGATTAGCCACGGTCATGGCATTTTCAACATGGCGATCCATGCGAAGTGCCAATGTTTCAAGACCTTGAAGGATTAAGAAAGCATTAAACGGCGATAGGGCAGCACCCATGTTCCGCAAGGGCACAACACGTGCGCGACCAATAAATGGCGCCTCTAATGCCTCGGCATAAACCACACCATGATAAGAAGGGTCTGGCGTATTAAACTGTGGGAATCGGGGGTTATCTTTGAACGGGAATGTTCCCGAGTCAACGATAATGCCACCAATACTAGTTCCGTGACCGCCAATATACTTGGTTAACGAGTGAATCACGATATCTGCACCATGCTCAAAAGGTCGGCATAGGTAAGGTGTCGCAACCGTATTATCAACCACTACAGGGATCTGATGCCTGTGGGCCATCTCTGATACAGCGGCAAGATCAATAATATTGCCGGCTGGGTTACCAATAGATTCACAGAAAATAGCCTTAGTATTCTCATCGATTAAGGCTTCAAGTGCAGGAATGTCATCACCGGATGCCATACGCACTTCAATGCCTTGCTGAGGGAATGTGTGAGCAAATAGGTTGTAAGTACCGCCATAGAGCTGGCTAACACTGACAAAATTATCGCCAGCAGCACAAAGCGTCTGCATAGAGGCAGTAATTGCAGCCATTCCAGAGGCAACACAGAGTGCTGCAGCGCCACCTTCCATAGCTGCGATACGCTGTTCCAAAATATCGCAGGTAGGGTTCATGATTCTTGAATAGATATTGCCGGCTTCAGCAAGATTAAACAGGTCAGCACCGTGTTGAGTGTCACGAAAGCTAAATGATGTGGTTTGATAAATAGGCACAGCTACAGCGCGTGTTGTTGGATCATCATCAAATCCAGCATGAATTGCCTGAGTTTCAATCTTCATTAGTAAATCCTATCTAATTGTTAAATATAAAAAACGAACGCCTAGTCTCCTATAAGATCACTCTTATATCAAATTAAATGATAATTGTTCAGCAGGTTATTTACTGATTGGTAATCCAAACCGTTTGATAGGGGGCTAGGTTAATAAGATGATTGGCCTCATTAAACTGATTGCCCGAAATTAAGTCATGCCAGTTTTCTGTATCAATGAGGTTTAAGTCTGATAGATCGAGTAACTGAGTTTGGTCGCTAACATTGCTAACACAAAAAATACTCTGCACTCTATCCATGCTCTGGCGCCAAAAACCAAATAATTGTGAACCAAGGTGCAGGGTAAATTGGGTGGCATTAGGGTGAAAAGCGGTTTGGTTGCAACGAATTTTAAGCAGTGATTTTAGGTGGTTATAAACCTGATGATGATGACTGTTCGGATCCGCAAGTTCATATTTTAGACTGTCATAATTCCACTGATGACGATTGATCGCTCGATTATGCCCGCTATTCTCTGCCCGTTGATAATCATTTCTGGTACCTAGCAGGCTATGGATGTAGATACCCGGAATACCCTCTAAGGCAAGCATAATGGCATGGGCGCAGATAAATCTCTGAAGGCCATATTGGTCTTTTCCCTGATTAGTGCCCTGTAGGGCATCAAACAATGAAATATTAATCTCATAGGGTTTGCGATCACCATTTTCACCTGTGCGCCATGAGACTAGACCACCAAACTGCTGCATAGTGGTCACTAGATTATCAATTTCTTGGTCGTCTAGAAGTCCTTCAGCAGGGCGTAATCCAATACCATCATGGGAGGCAATAAAATTAAAATAAGCTGTGCCATTGCGCGCTGGCGGCATACTCATCATCCATTGTTTTAAATAGTCACAGTTACCAGTTACCAGGCTGTTCACTAATAGAGGAGGAAGTGAAAAGTTATAAATACAATGGGCTTCATTGGCGTTGCCAAAATAAGCCAAATTTTGACGGTTGGGGATATTAGTCTCAGTAATGATCACTGCATCAGGACAGGCCTGCTCAATCAACGACCGCAGTAGCCTTACCATCTCATGGGTTTGCTCTAAGTTAAGACAGTTGGTGCCCACTTCTTTCCACAAAAAGGCGACGGCATCTAGCCGAAAGATACGCACCCCGTAATCCAGATATTGACGAATAATATTTACAAATTCTTTTAAAACCTGAGGGTTTTTGAAGTTTAAGTCCACCTGATCATGGCTAAAGGTACACCATACATGTTGAGTTCCCTTAGTGGTCTCTACTTCCCGCAAAAGTGCATTAGTTCGAGGGCGAACTACGTCACTTAAATCGTCCTCAGGGCTTGCTGTGTAAAAGAAATTACGCCCAGGATCGCGATCTTTAATAAAATTTTCAAACCACATACTTCGTGCAGAGCAGTGATTAATCACTAAATCAGCCATTAATGAGTAATCATTGGCAATGGCAATAATATCTTCCCATTCACCTAAACTGGGGTTCACGCTCGAATAATCGAGAACCGAGAAGCCATCATCCGAAGTAAAAGGATAGAAGGGCAGTATATGAACCCCGTCAATGACGCCTTTGCTGTAGGTATCAAGGAACGACTTTAAGGTGGCTAGCGGCTTTTGCTGTGACTCAAGTACGCTATCGCCATAACAGATAAGAACGCTGTCCTTTTGGTCCCAATGATTGATATAACGGTTTTTAATCGGCGCCACATCATCCAGTCTCATCAAACGGATTAAGTCACTGCCCAAAGTGGTTAGGTCAGAAACCTTAGTGCCCTTATAAATGGTTTCCAGATGATGCTCAATTTGTGGGTTCAATAAAGCTGCCATGATAGATTCTCTAGTGGTCTTAACTGTTGCTAAACTCTTTGTGATCTTCTTCAACTGCCTGCACTAGCTGTTCAAAGATATCGGGAATAGCACTGACAACGCGGTTCCAGCTAGGAATAAATGGACGTTCCATGGGGCAGTTAAAGAATAGTTCGCCGGCTTTCATAATATTTTCCGCAAACATCTCTACCGCCTGTTCCTCTTGGTGAACATCAAGAGTAAGACCGTTCATGATGGCGTCGTTATGGCAGGTCTCAATCACATCCAAGGCCATTCGATAGTAGGTTGCCTTTAATGATCTAAACGCTTCCTGACTGAATACCTCACCCTGTGTGGCAAGCTTTCTATACAGCGCCTTTGCAATATCAATAGACATTTTAGACAGGCCGTCAGTGTCATTATTCAGCGATAATTTCTGATGCTTATGGTCATAGGTATCTGCAATATCCACTTGGCATAGTCGGTTATTGGCATAGTTGCGATACATTTCAGATAGCACGCCAATTTCCAAGCCCCAGTCACTAGGAATACGGATGTCGTTTAATACATCGCGGCGGAATGAAAATTCACCGGCTAAGGGGTAACGGTAGCTATCCATATAATTTAAGTAATCCGTATGGCCTACGGTCTTTTTAAGCGCTCTTAACAGCGGTGAAACTAACAGTCGTGATACGCGGCCATTAATTTTACCGTCGGCTACTCGGGCGTAATAACCCTTACAGAACTCGTAATTAAAGAGCGGGTTGGCTACTGGGTATATCAGACGTGCTAACAATTCGCGATTGTAAGTCACAATATCACAGTCATGAAGTGCTACTGACTCGGCTTTATTAGAGGCAAGGATATAGCCCATACAGTACCAAACATTGCGCCCCTTACCCATTTCCTTCGGCGCCAGGTCAAGCTCCTGAAGTTTTTTATCCAGGGCTTTAAGTCGCGGGCCATCGTTCCACAGCACCCGATGTTCCTGTGGGAGTTTAGAAAAGAACTTCAGCGCGTCGCGATACTGCTGTTCATCTGCTCGATCAAGACCAATCACAATCTGATTGAGATAGGGCACCTTCTCTAGCTCAGAGATAATAAGTGGCATTGCCTGACCCTCAAGCTCTGAATACAGCGAGGGTAAGATTAGTCCAAGTGGACGTTTTTTAGAAAAACCCACTAGCTCAGATTCTAACTCCTCAAGGGGACGCCTAGATAAATTATGTAAGGTTGTAATAATGCCATTTTGATGAAAATCACCCATAGTCTTTGTTACCCTTTATTAAAAATTTTTTAACCAGAGCGAGACAGATTCTGTCCATCCCTCTGGTCCATATAAGTTGCTAACATACAGATTGTCTTGGCGGCCAAGGGCAGGTGCATCGTGGGTTTTAGATCTTATAACCACGGCAGAGTCTGCAATCTCAAGCATGCTGACGTCATTGCCACTGTCACCTAATGCCAAACTGTGCATGCCAGAAAAGCCACTTAGTGTTTGATAGATATTGGTTAATTGGAGTAGAGCAGCGCCCTTATCAACAGCATCACCCAAGGCTAAGAAGCGTCCACCCTGAAGTAGTGTGCCGCCCGCATTAGTCAGGGTTTTGATAAAGGCTTGCTTGCTTGAATCACTACCAAGCCAGTGGATAGGTTCACTGTAGTTGCGCTCGTTGCTAAGAATGGCTTGAGCAAGATTAAGCCCAGTAATCTCTTGTAGACCCTTATAGCCTCTTTGCTCTACCACAGAGGAAAAGGTCTCATACTCGCCAACAAAGGCCTGCGCATTATTGCTTAGCAACTGATTCCAATGACTGCGAGGCTTACTATTAGGACATATCCAAAAGTCACCCTGATCTAGCCAATTATCCAGATGAGTATTGAAGTAATTCTTAGGAATGGCTATGGCCGCGCCGTTTTCAACAATAAACGGGTGTCGATTGTTTAGTTGGTCGCGAAGCCGGCTCACTTCAGCAAAAGTTTTACTAGTTACAGGAATAACCGGTATGCCGAGACGCTCGAGTTTATCCAGCGTCGGTATTGCTGCTTCAAAGCTATAACTATAGTGATCTAACAGGGTGCCATCGAGATCGGTGAAAACAATAGGCTGTAAAGAAGGGCTTATCATAGGTCATAACCCCTAACGAGCACCAATATGGTGCATGAATATGCTGTCAGGTTCTGCAAACTGTATACCGTTAAACGCATTGATATCCCTTGGGACATAGTAAATAGAGTTAACAGTTAACTAAGCAGTAATCATGCCAATTATTGTTGGGAGTAGATGGTTTTTGAAAAGAAGCCACTTAAGCCAGTGGTGATTCAGTTTTCCAGAAGTTGTGATAGGCGCTTGGTGGTAAGAGATTAAGTCATAACTGCCGCTAATTTCATAGCAATACCCATATCCCCCTGAACCTTAAGTCTGCCAGTCATAAAAGCAGAGACACCATCAAGGGATCCATCGGCCATAGCCATAAAGTCATCGATACTAATCACCATGGTACAGTCGGGTTCAGCACCAGATTCACTCACCTGATTAGGGATTTGAGTTGCGTCCAAGGTTACAGTTCCCTGTTCGCCAAAATCAAATTTCACCACTGACCCCAGACCACAGTCTTCGCCAATTCGCTGTTTTAAACCATCAATTATTTTTTCCAGTGACACTCTGATACCTCTTTAATGTTTATAGTTCTGTTTTAGGCTTCAACGATTGCAGTAACACCCTGACCGCCTGCAGCACAGATTGAAATTAATCCTTTGCCACCGCCATTTTGATGCAGTGTTTTAGCCAATGTGGCAAGAATTCTAGCACCAGTTGCGGCGAAGGGGTGGCCAGTGGCCACGCTCGAGCCCTTAACATTGAGTTTACTTCTATCAATACTACCTAAGGCTTTGTCGAGGTCTAGCTTATTCTTACAAAAATCCTCAGACTCCCAAGCCTTTAGAGTGCAAAGAACCTGAGCTGCAAAGGCTTCGTGTATCTCATAAAAATCAAAATCTTGCAGGCTCATGTCGGCACGTTCAAGTAAGCGGGGTACTGCATAGGCGGGTGCCATTAAGAGCCCCTCACTTTTCTTGCTTTGGGAATAAAAATCAACCGCTGCCACTTCACTAAAGGTTAAATAAGCCAATACTGGGAGATTGCGTTTCGCCGCCCATTCTTCACTTGCTAGAAGAACTGAGGCAGCACCATCAGTTAATGTTGTTGAATTGGCAGCGGTTAAGGTACCGGATTTACGGTCAAAAGCAGGTCTAAGCTGTGCGAGTTTTTCTAACGGGGTATTGCGCATAATGCCATCGCGAGCCACATCCTTAAAGGGTGTGATTAAATCATCGAAAAAGCCATCCTCGTAAGCGGCGATTAAGTTTTGATGGCTATTAAAAGTTAAAAGGTCTTGATCTTCTCGGCTAATTTGCCATTCCTTAGCCATTAATTCGCAGTGTTGCCCCATAGATAGGCGGGTTCTGGGTTCAACATTGGCGGGTATCTGTGGCAGTATAAAACGCGGTCTAAAACGACAGAGGATTTTAAGTCGTTGGCCTAGTGTTTTTGCTCTATTTAAATCAAGCAGCATCTTTCTGTAGGATTCATTAACCCCAATCGGCACATCACTGGCTGTGTCAGTGCCGCCGGCAATTCCACATTCGATTTGACCTAGGGCGATTTTATTGGCAACTAGAATCGCGGCCTCTAACCCCGTTCCACAGGCCTGCTGAACATCATAAGCTGGAGTGCGAGGGGATAAGCCTGAACTTAATGTGGCTTCTCGAGCCAAATTAAAATCTTTGGTATGTTTCATGACCGCACCAGCTGCCACTTCACCTAGTCGTTCACCCTCTAGATCATAACGTTTGACTAACCCTTGCAAAGAAGCAGTGAGCATTTCTTGGTTAGATGCGTTTTTGTAGACAGTGTGACTGCGTGCAAAAGGAATTCTATTGCCACCAATAATTGCTACTCTTCTAATTTCTGCCATCAGTTTTATCCCGTCATTAATTCCGTTAAGACAATTGTTATTATTAGTACTTAGTAGTATTAGATTAGTTAATTGTATATTGCAATTCATTGGTATAACTACAAATAAAAATGGCATTTGGGTCAATTAGCTTT
>JABBBH010000043.1:4931-7547 GCA_018607525.1 SAR92 clade bacterium | reverse complement strand
GCACCGCAGGCGGTAATAGCCGAGCCAATAATCAAAGTTGGGCCCATGGCCGTCAGCCATTGGGTGGCCAATAACCCCAAACCAAGACCAGCAATCACTGCGCCCGCGGAATGCATTGTACGGGATTTGACGGGCGGTGTCGGTGTCGAGGATTGCTCATTTTTTGGGGTTTGCAGGTTTTCCAATGCCTGAAATAGCATAGGCGGTACCTGAGGTAATTTTTCTAATAGGTCGGGCAAATCATTTTTCAGCTGCTTAAAAATAGCCTTGGGTGAATAGCGGTCTTTTAGCCATCTTTCTAGATAGGGTTGCGCTGTTGCCCAAAGGTCGAGTTCTGGATAAAGCTGACGACCAAGCCCCTCAATATTCAGCAGGGTTTTTTGCAACAGAACTAACGAGGGCTGCACTTCCATATTAAACTGCCGAGCAGTGCTAAACAGGCTCACTAGCATATGACCCAATGAAATTTCACCTAGGGGCCTTTCAAAAATGGGCTCACAGACTGAGCGAATGGCAGTTGTAAATTCCGCTATTGAAGTATCTTTGGGTACCCAGCCTGAACGCACATGCAATTCTGCAACCTGTGTGTAATCGCGCTTAAATATGGCCAATAAATTGCGCGCCATATAAAACTGATCCTCACGGGTTAATGACCCCATAATGGCGCAGTCTATGGCGATATAGCGGGGGTTTTCTGCATTTGAAGCGTCCACAAAGATATTGCCTGGATGCATATCGGCATGAAAGAAATTGTGATCAAAGACCTGCGTAAAGAATATCTCAACGCCACGCTCTGCAAGGTTTTTGAAATTCACCCCTGCGGCTTTTAAATCTTCGATATTAGTTACTGGGATACCGCTGATGCGCTCCATCACCAAAACTTTTTCATTCGAGTAAGGCCAATGAATTTGCGGCACATGCAGTAAGGGTGAATCTTTGAAATTATGTTTTAAAAGCGAGGCATTAGCACCTTCAGATTGAAGGTTTAATTCACCAAAAATCACTTTTTCGTAATCTTTAACCACTTCAACTGGTTTAAGGCGCGGACCATCAATACTGTATTTAGCCACCCATTTAGCAATGCTGTAGAGCAGGGCAATATCGCGACTAATGGTTTTTTCAATATGGGGTCTTATGGATTTAACCACCACCTCAGTGCCATCTTTTAAGCTCGCCTTGTGTACCTGCGCAATAGAAGCTGTGGCCAGTGGTTTTTGATCGAACTCTGCAAAAATATCTTCAACCTTACCATCCAGTGCCGTCTCAACATTGGCGGTAAAAATCTCAGATGAGAAGGGCGCTACGTTATCCTGTAGTTGCTTGATTTCAGCACAGATATCCGGTGCCACTAAATCCGGTCTAGTTGACAGCAACTGACCAAATTTAATAAAAATAGGGCCTAATTCTTCTAGGGCAAGGCGAAGGCGCTGGCCACGAGAAAGTTGGCTATTGCTGAATAGTTTACTGGGCGCTAAAGCCAGTCGAACTGCTAGGGGTAAGCGGCGCTGATCAATCAGGTTATCGAGTCGGTATTTACCCACCACATAATAAATTTTTGCTAAACGTCGCAATTGACTCATGATTTAGGCTTCTCATTTAGCATCTGATCAATTTGCTGGCCCAGTAAACTTACCTTAGCCATTAATCGGTCGGTATCAGAGGCCATGCCGCGTACCTCTTTTTTAAATTGTTCGAAGCCATTGCGACTGGGCACTATTTGAAGCTCTTCCTGGGCAACCTCAGTGAGTGCTGTGGTAACACGTTGCTTGTTCTGTTGGGCTATTTCAGCAGATTTTCGCAGTGCTGAGCCAACCATATGAGCGGGAACATCGCCAATAATATCCGCCAGCGCGCCTTCCCAATCGATATTCAATTGAGACAGAATTTTATGCAGTTTGTGCAGAGTTTCCAGATCGCCTGAAAGTTGAACCCCAGAGCCAGCAAAGGAGCTTGTATCTGAGGCATTTACCGCCATTTTAGCCAGCGCTATTAACGATCCCTGAAGAGTAACGGCGGCTTCATCATCCCAACTGGAATGTAAGATAATCTGTTGTTGGCTAGTTTGAATAGCGATACGCATGGCCGGCAGGGTGCAGTCCACTAACAACACCTGACCTTCCAGCGCTGATAGTTCACGCAGGGTAGCAGGGTCGTATTTGAGGGCACTGTTAATGGCCAATTCTAAGCCATTAAATGCACCTGCCTGCAGCGTGCTGAATATCACTAAGGCTTAACTCCGCGATGCAGAGCGACAATGCCGCCAGTCATATTGTGATAATCGGTATTGGCAAAGCCCGCATTCTCCATCATACCCATTAATGTTTCTTGATCGGGGTGCATACGAATAGATTCGGCTAAATATTGATAGCTATCCGCGTCATTGGCAAATAGCTTACCCAGTTTAGGCAGTATATTAAACGAGTAGCCGTCATATATTTTAGATAACAGCTGATTAGGTGGCTTGGAAAACTCAAGAACCAATAGCTTGCCACCCGGTTTTAATACTCTGAGCATAGAGCGCAGTGCCATATCTTTGTCGGTGACATTACGCAAGCCAAAGGCAATGGTAATCACATCAAAGGTATTATCCGGAAAGGGCAGGTATTGGGCATCGGC
>JABBBH010000043.1:0-4831 GCA_018607525.1 SAR92 clade bacterium | reverse complement strand
CAATGGTAATCACATCAAAGGTATTATCCGGAAAGGGCAGGTATTGGGCATCGGCCTGAGAAAAACGCACATTATCAGTAATGCCGCGATCAACCAGTCTATCTCTACCCACTTTAAGCATAGAATCGTTAATATCCGCCAGCACCACTGTACCCTCAGGGCCGACAATTTTAGAAAATTTAGCGGCTAGGTCACCGGTTCCACCGGCAATATCTAACACATGATGACCAGTGCGAACCCCAGACATTTCGATGGTTACCCGTTTCCACAGTCGATGAACGCCACCAGACATGAGATCGTTCATCAAATCATAGTTGCCCGCAACAGAGTGAAAAACCTCGGCAACTTTGCCGGCTTTTTCCTCAACGTTGACCTGTTTGTAACCAAAATGGGTGGTTTTGTCAGACATTTGCCTAGAATTCCTTTAATTTGGGAAGCTATTGTAGCGAGAGTTGAGCCAATAGGGTATCCAAGACTATGGATACGCATGCAAATAGGTAGAAAGCTCTTTTTATGAGTTACATTAGCTTAATAACTTGGGAATCAATATCACGACTGAGTCCAGCATTGTGAAGTTTTTCAAGATAGGTCGCCCATCTGTCTTCATAACCCTCTGCCAGTGCCTGAAGATAATCCCAGCTGTAAATACCAGAATCATGACCGTCGCTAAACACAATTTGCAGGGCATAGTTACCGGCTTTTTCTAGAGCGTTTATGGTCACCAGACGCTTGCCAAATTGCAGAGTTTCATTGCCCTCACCATGGCCGCGAACCTCTGCGCTTGGCGAATAGACACGCAGATACTCTGCGGGCAGGGTATATTCCTGCCCGTCGCTATAAGTCAGCATTAGAGCATCTTTAGATTCACGTAAAACCACTCGGCTGGGCATCGACATATTTAGCCTCTAATTAAAGAATAAAGCGCGATAGATCTTCATCCTGCGCTAATTCGCTCAGATGCTGATTAACAAAGGCTTTATCGATAACAATTTTTTCATTCTTAGCGCCCAAATCTGAAGCCTCAAAGGAAATTTCTTCGAGTAGGCGTTCTAGAATAGTGTGCAAACGCCGAGCACCAATATTTTCAGTGCTTTCATTAACCTCAAAAGCCAGCTCAGCAATGCGACGCACACCCTCATCCTTAAATTCAACCTCAAGGTTTTCAGTGCCCATTAGCGCGCAGTACTGTTTGGTTAATGAAGCCTTAGGCTCGGTTAGGATGCGCTCAAGGTCATCTACAACCAATGAATTTAGCTCGACACGAATAGGCAAACGACCCTGAAGTTCAGGGATTAAATCAGAGGGCTTTGATAGGTGGAATGCCCCCGAAGCAATAAACAAAATATGATCAGTTTTAATCATGCCGTATTTAGTAGAAACCGTACTGCCTTCAATTAGCGGAAGAAGGTCTCTTTGAACACCTTCGCGCGACACATCAGCGCCACCGGCTTCTCCACGACGGCAGACCTTGTCAATTTCATCAAGGAAGACAATACCATTTTGCTCTGCGGCTTCTACCGCACTGGTTTTGATTTCTTCTTCGTTAATCAGTTTAGAGGCTTCTTCATCTTTGAGTTGCTTCATGGCATCAGCCACATTAATTTTGCGTGTCGCTGTTTCACCTTTATTCATATTGCTAAACATGTTTTGTAACTGAGAGGTCATCTCTTCCATGCCCGGGGGTGCCATAATTTCAACACCGGCTGCAATTTTACTCAGCTCAATTTCAATTTCCTTATCATCTAACGAGCCCTCTCGTAGTTTCTTACGGAATACTTGGCGAGTTGTAGAGTCGCGCTCAGCTTCTGTATCAGAACCTCGTGCCGGGGTCAGCAGGGCATCTAACACTCGCTCTTCAGCAGCATCTACTGCGCGTTGCTCAACTTTGGCAATTTCTTGTTCACGGCTCTGTTTAACCGCGGTTTCAACCAGATCACGAATAATTGATTCAACATCTTTGCCCACATAGCCCACCTCAGTAAACTTAGTGGCTTCGACTTTCACAAAAGGCGCGTTGGCAAGGCGTGCCAAACGGCGAGCAATTTCAGTTTTACCCACACCGGTGGGGCCTATCATTAGGATATTTTTGGGTGTGACCTCATTGCGCATCTCATCGTCAAGCTGAGATCGACGCCAGCGATTACGCAGGGCAATAGCCACCGCACGTTTAGCATCATCTTGACCAATAATATGGCGATTAAGTTCGTGAACAATTTCTCTTGGTGTCATTTGAGACATACAAATACCTTTATTCTTAACAGTCTAATTCTTCGATAGTGCGATTGTGGTTGGTATAGATACAGATATCGCCAGCAATGCTTAGGCCTTGCTCGACAATAGAGCGCGCATCCATCTCGGTGTTATCAAGAAGTGCCTTGGCCGCAGACTGGGCAAAGGGGCCACCAGAACCGATAGCAATTAGGTCATCTTCAGGCTGAATCACATCACCATTACCGGTAATGATTAGCGAAGCCTCGCTATCAGCAACCGCTAAAAGAGCTTCTAATTTGCGCAACATACGATCAGTACGCCAGTCTTTAGCCAACTCAACAGCTGCGCGAGTGAGCTGACCCTGATGCATTTCAAGCTTGGCCTCAAAGCGTTCAAACAATGTAAAGGCATCGGCTGTACCGCCGGCAAATCCAGCAATCACCTTGCCGTTATACAGGCGGCGTACTTTTCTGGCATTACCTTTCATAACCGTATTGCCCAAACTCACCTGACCATCACCACCAATAACCACCTTGCCATTGCGGCGCACTGACAGAATTGTGGTTCCTCGATATTGCTCCATGATAATTACCTCTTTCGATTTAATACTAAGATGGGGGTCACCCATCAATAATTCAATGGTCTGGCCTTTAAAAAGGCAAAAAAAAGGACGGGCAATGCCCGTCCTTTAGTTTTACTAACTAGGTTTAGCCTTAGAAAGTCGCTCTAGCAGTTAAACCATAGGATTTAGGTGCTGTTGGGTATCCGCCATAGCTGCCAGGGGCTGCTGTGGTTGGGAATGCTGATAGCAAAGACTGATGATCAGTCAAGTTGCGTCCCCATAGCATCACTTCAATACCACTTGGCGCATGATTAAAGCCCATGCTCATATTAAAGTTTTTGCTGCTTCTCAAAGCTGGGATATTCCCTACAGGCTGTCCAAAAAATGTTTCTGATACGGCAGGAACATTTTCTACAACAGCGGCTTCAGACTCATACACATATTCCAGTCTTAAGAAGCTAGAAACTGCATCGCTTACATTAAATGAATAGGTTGCATTTAAGTTAGCGCTCCAGTCATGGATTCCCGCTGGCGTTTCACCTGAACGGTTTTTATAGCCAAGGCTGCTTGTTGCATCGAGGGGGTCCTCTAGATCACATGCTACAGAGCTGTAAACTATGTAATCATTTTCGGGAGTACCAGGGTTCAAATCATCATCCACTCCAGTGGTCACATGATCACAGGGACCTCTTTGGTAATCTAGGTATTTGGCATCAATATACATAGCCGATAGACCTAGTAACCACTCTTCAGAAACCTGCTGTTTCATATCGAGTTCAAAGCCTCTGTGTTTTTGATTACCTGCATTTGTCAATTCAAAGGCTTGACCATTAAAGGTATTAGACTGAAAGCCTTCAATTTTTTGATCAAATAGTGCGATATTAATATAGCCATTTTCCATACTATGTTTTACACCCACTTCAAGATTTTCAGAGTATTCCTCATCAGCACTTCTAGAATCGCTATTAGTAGCATTGACCGAAAGGTTAACTGAGATGGGTTTAAAGCCAGTTGAATGTGATGCATACACCTTAGTGCTTTCACTTAAGTCATGAGTCAAGCGCAGGGTATGGGTTAAATCATCAGATTTAAAAATACCATCTTCATCATTATTTGGATAATCAGTAAATGGCAAGAAAAACTGAGCGATAGTGGCTCCATCAAAGGCAGTTCCAGCTATTGGAAGAGTTGAGAACACGTCATCAATTACAACATCAGAGGTTACTGTTTTTGTATCATGAGTTTTATTTAGACCAACAGTTGCCGTCCAGTTATCTGCTAGTGGGATATCAGCATTAGCAAATAGTGAAACGGTTTCTGAGTTCATATTAAATAATTCTTGTTGTGAGCCACCGCCTTCAACAAAGAAATCAGCAGCCGAATCAATACCCGGAATGGCATTAAAAGTGGTTGCGATTAGATCAATTACATTTACTTCATCAGTAGCGGGATCTTGATCATGATCAGTGGTTCCCAGTATAAGGGTTGCATACGTATTCATTTCAGAGCCAAAGATAACAGTTCTATCATTAATAGTATCTTCGTCTGAGTAGAATAGACCTGCAGTCCATTGGATACCAGATTCATTGGTTGAAGACAGTCTAAACTCCTGAGTAAAGGTATCAAACTGATAATCAAGGGCCTGTTCTTTGACCAAGTCGGCCGCGGAAAAGTCAGCATCGAAATTTGATTGCATCTCAGTATTTCTATCTGAGGTGATCGATGTCAATGTCATATTGCCTAAATCTTTTTCTATATGCAGAGAAAAGCCTTCATTTTCGGCAACATTTGTTGGCTCAAAATTCATATAAATTTGATAGTCCCAAGGTGTTGCAGTGTCTTCTAAGGCCCCTCTAGCGCCTAGAGGTAAAGGTGGTAGCATGCCTAAAGAGGTAAAAAGACCTGTTGCAATGCCGTTATTAGCGTCGGTTGCAGGACCCTGAAGTAAGGGACCAGTAACACAGCAAACTTCATCAATTTTATCTTTATCATAAGTAAATCTTGCTGTTAAATCTTCCGCGGCATCCCACTTAAGTTGCGCGCGAACAGCATTTCTAT
>JABBBH010000048.1 GCA_018607525.1 SAR92 clade bacterium | reverse complement strand
CGCTGACCCTCACCCTGAAGCAGGAAAACATCGTAATTATCAAAATGGGGGCCGACATTGCCACCATCGGCCGCATAACTCACCATAATGTCATCTATACGCCAGCGCGGTAGAAAACCAAAATAATTTAAAATCTCAGCGACTTCTGGCACCCACAGATCCACCGCCTGGACTAATAATGTCCAGTCTTTCTCGGGAAGGTTCTGAAATCGCTGCTCATCAAAGGGCCCATGCTCAATTTGCCAGTCCTTACCCACCACTAATCGTGATTCAACCTCGGGTTCTAGCGATAAACCAGCAAGGTCATTGCCATCAACAGGTGGCTGAAAATTAGGTATAGCATTGCGAATCAGCAGCGGTTTTTTTTGCCAGTACTCAGCCAAAAATTCTTCAGCCGAGATGTCGCCTAAAACAGGAAAGCTTTTCATTATGCCCGTTAGATAGTCTTAGCTTGCTGAACCGCATTACCAATGTAGGTGCTTGGTAATAAGGCAATTAGCTCGGCTTTTGCTTGATCGGACATGTCTAGGGCTTTAACAAAGGCTTCAATGGTTGCCTGATCTATAGTATTACCACGGGTTAGTGCTTTTAACTTTTCGTAGGGCTTTTCTATACCGTAGCGACGCATTACGGTTTGAATAGGTTCGGCTAGCACTTCCCAGCAGTTATCTAAATCTTCTTGAAGACGAGTTTCATTCAGTTCCAGTTTACTTAGGCCCTTGTTAAGTGAGGCATAGGCAATCATGGAATAACCCAGTCCAACACCCATATTACGCAGAACAGTTGAGTCCGTTAGGTCTCGCTGCCAGCGTGAGATCGGTAATTTAGCAGTTAGATGGCCATAGAGGGCGTTAGCAATACCCATATTGCCTTCGGCATTTTCAAAATCGATAGGGTTGACCTTATGGGGCATAGTGGAAGAACCCACCTCACCGGCAATGGTCTTTTGCTTAAAGTATCCTAGAGAGATATAGCCCCAGATATCGCGGGCAAAATCAATCAGGATGGTATTAGAGCGCGATAGGGCATCAAATAGCTCTGCCATATAATCATGAGGCTCTATTTGCGTAGTATAGGGATTAAAGCTTAACCCTAGGCCTTCGATAAACTGCTGAGCATTGTCCGCCCAATCAATCTCTGGGTAGGCTGAAAGGTGGGCATTATAGTTGCCCACTGCGCCATTGATTTTACCTAAGAGTGGTACTGCGCTTATTTGTTCAAGCTGGCGACGCAAACGATATACTACGTTAGCAATCTCTTTACCCACTGTGGTAGGGGATGCGGTTTGCCCATGAGTGCGGGATAGCATGGGTACATCGGCAAATAGTTTTGCCATCTCTGCTAACTTATCAGTAATCTCTGTCAGCGCTGGCACAACCACGGTATCGCGACCCGTTTTAAGCATTAGCCCATGAGATAGGTTATTGATATCTTCAGAGGTGCAGGCAAAGTGAATATATTCACTCACCGCGTTTAATTCGGCATTATCGGCAATACTTTCTTTAATAAAATACTCAACCGCCTTTACGTCGTGATTGGTGGTGCTTTCTATATCTTTAATACGCTGTGCTTGCTCAACCGAAAAACTATCCACTAAGTTATTCAAAAAATCGTTAGCCGCTTTAGAAAAAGGCTTCACTTCGTCTATCTGTGAATGTTGGCTTAGTTGTTGTAACCAGCGAACCTCAACCAAAACGCGAAAACGAATTAAGCCATATTCACTAAAAATATCACGAAACTGAGATGTTTTTGAGCCGTAACGGCCATCAATTGGAGCCACTGCGGTAAGTGCAGAAAGCGGCAAATTTTGCGTAGAGTCTTGCATAAAAAGTTCCAAATTAAATGAGATTTAGAAAAAACCGATTATAACGGGTTTGTCGAGGGATTTCAGGGTTCTATTTAGGGGGTTCAGTAAACTGTTTTATCAGTCATTAATCTGAGGCTTGATGATCCGCTATTACTTTTAGAATCGCCTTGCGTTGAATTAAAAGATGGCGGCGTTTGCCACCTAACTGACGCCATAAAAAAGCATTCCTAATAGCTGAGAACAGCATGCATCGAATACGAGCGGCTATGGCAGGTTGCTGGAGATAAACCCCAGCACCCAATACTTGAATCCTTAAGCGCATCTGGCTAATGGTATCCTGATAAAGAGAGGCAACATTACTGTAGACATTTTCATGGGTAATCGAGAAGTGTTGCGCCTGCTGATTAGCGTTATTAATACCATTCTCGATACTCGCTAACATCTCAGGTTTTTTAGCTATCTTACTGGCCAAATGAATAGCCGACATCACATAACTAATAATTTCTTTATGTTGCGCCTCAGCAGCCTTATTGGCACTTTGCATAAACTGGTTCATGGTACTAAAACCCTCTTCAAGGTTTTCTTTAGCGCCATACAAATCTTTTAGTGAACTAGGGTTTTGATTGAGTAATGTGGCCATAGCAAACTTGGTTTTTATAGCATCACTTTTACCGGTATAAGCAAGCTTATAGACCTGACCCGCTGATTGAAATATTGCAGCAAGTGCTTGAGTTTGTTGATAGGTTGGCTTTGATAACAAAGTTCGGTCTCTACAAGGTTAAAGGGATGAGTCGTCTGGTTGCTGCCAGGTTTTATCGATTACAGCGCCGCCAAGGCAATGATCACCTTGATAAAAGACCACAGACTGTCCGGGTGTAACTGCACGTTGAGGTTGATCAAATATTACATGACAATTACCAGAGGCATCTAAAGTCAGATTACACAGCTGATCGGGCTGACGATAACGGGTTTTGGCATAGCATTGTAAGATACCATCGGCAGGCGCAGCATTAATCCAATGCACATCAGAAGCCATAAGATTATTAGTATAAAGTAGGGGATGCTCAACACCCTGACCCACGATAAGACAGTTGTTTTTGAGATCTTTTTGTAAGCTAAACCAAGGCTCATCGCCAGCATCCTTAACGCCACCAATACCCAGACCCTGACGTTGTCCTAGGGTATAGAACATAAGACCTTGATGTTCTCCCATATCAACGCCCTCTGGGGTTACCATGCGACCCGGTTTCGCAGGCAGATATTGATTGAGAAAATCACTAAAGCGTCGTTCACCTATAAAGCAGATGCCGGTACTATCTTTTTTCTTTGAGGTGACAAAGCCATTATCTTCGGCAATTTGTCGCACCTCCGATTTATCTAATTCACCCACTGGAAACAATGATCGACTAATCGCCGACTCTAGCACCGCATGTAAAAAGTAACTTTGATCTTTATTATTGTCTAAACCTTTGAGAAGGGTAGCTTGACCGTTGTGATCGCCACGACGCACATAATGGCCTGTAGCAATATATTGTGCGCCTAGCATTTCTGCATACTCTAAAAACACTTTAAATTTAATTTCTCGATTACACAGAATATCTGGGTTAGGCGTTCTACCGGCTTTATATTCTTCAAGAAAGTGCTCAAATACATTGTCCCAGTAGTCAGCAGCAAAGTTTGCTGTATGAAGTGGGATGCCAATTTTATCGCATACCTGTTGTGCATCCTCTAAATCTTGAATCGCCGTGCAGTATTCTGAGCCGTCGTCTTCATCCCAGTTTTTCATGAATAGGCCTTCAACCTCGTAACCCTGCTGTTTTAAAAGCAGAGCCGCGACTGAACTATCTACACCACCGGACATGCCGACGATAACTTTTTCTGAATTACTCATACTGTTTTATGGGGCCTTGTTTTGAGCGTGCATACTATAAGCGGTTGCGGAATAGATCCAAAGGAAAAACCGATCCCTGATTAAAGTCTTTTACGCATTCAAGAACCAACTCGCTTCGAAGCTTGTCGGCACTGTTATTAATTTCATCCTCGGATAACCATACAACCTCATCAATATCTGAATCTATTGACGCCTCTTGATCATGTGATACAGCTGTTGCTGAAAAAGCCAGACGGTAATAGGTTATGCCACTGACTTTCACTTTACTGCTATAAATACCAATCAGGTTTTTAATTTCTACATGCCAACCAGTTTCTTCATAAGTCTCTCTAATTGCGGCATCAATAATATCTTCACCAGGCTCAACATGTCCTGCAGGTTGATTGATAACGCTGCGACCAAACTCTGTCTCTTTGACCATTAAAAATAAGTTATCGCGCTGAATAACAGTGGCAACCGTTAGATGAATTTTGTCGGGCATAATTAGTTTTTTTCCTTCAGATACTGGGTATAAATCTCAGTAGCATTACGGCCTGTAATCTGTTTCATCTCACCCAGCGACAATGAACCTAAACTGAGGCTGCCAATGCGAGAGCGAACTAGACGAAGGGTAGGGAGGCCAACAACGGCGGTCATACGTCTTATCTGTCGGTTTCGCCCTTCAGCTATGCTGATCTCTAACCAGCTGTCAGAAACGGTTTTTCGTTGTCTAATGGGCGGGACCCTGTCCCATAGATCAGGTGGTGCCATAGGCCTACAACTTATAGCTCTCGCCGGTCCATCTTTTAGCTCAACGCCATCAAGAAGGGATTGGCAGTGTGAAGTATCCACTGTCCCCTCAACCTGTGCCCAATAGGTCTTGATTAATTTATGCTTCGGATGGCTAATTAATGACTGTAGTTGACCATCATCGGTGAGCAATAACAGACCCTCAGAATCATAATCGAGGCGTCCAGCCGGATAAATTTCTTTTATATGGATAAAATCAGCAAGCGTTTTTCGGCCTGTTTCGTCGGTAAATTGACTCAACACATGGTAGGGTTTGTTAAATAACACCAATTTTGACACTGTTTTTCCTCTAAAAGACATATTCTATAGGAAACAGACTTAAAAAAGCGGATAAAAAGGTGTAAAATCGCTGCGTTTAGAATTTCACTCATACAACATCACTCCTTGGAGAATCTTAATGGGATATCAGCATATCCAGATTCCACAATCTGGCGAAAAGATTACAGTTAATAGCGACCTCAGCCTCAATGTACCCAACAACCCAATTATTCCTTATATTGAAGGGGACGGTATTGGATTTGATATTACTCCGGTAATGATCAGTGTTATCGATGCTGCTGTTAAAAAAGCCTATGCTGGCGACAAGCAAATCTCATGGATGGAAGTATTCTGTGGAGAAAAAGCAGCCGGTAAATATGATGGTGATTGGTTTCCTGCTGAAACTCTAGAAGCCATTAAAGAATATGCTGTTTCTATCAAGGGTCCATTAACAACTCCTGTGGGCGGTGGTTTCAGATCGCTTAACGTTGCGCTTCGTCAAGAGCTTGACCTTTTTGTCTGTCAGCGTCCTGTTCGTTGGTTTAATGGTGTTCCATCACCGGTTAAAGAGCCTAACAAAGTTGATATGTGCATCTTCCGTGAGAATTCTGAAGATATCTACGCGGGTATCGAATGGAAAGCAGGCACAGAAGAAGCCGGTAAAGTAATCGATTTCTTGCAAAATGAAATGGGTGTTACGAAGATTCGTTTTGATGAAAACTGTGGTATCGGTGTTAAGCCTGTATCAGAGCAGGGCACAAAGCGCTTAGTTGCTAAGGCTATACAGTACGCTGTAGATCAAAACAAAGATTCAGTTACCCTAGTGCACAAAGGTAACATCATGAAGTTTACCGAAGGTGCATTCTGCGAGTGGGGTTACGAAGTAGCCCGAGAGCAGTTTGGTGCTGAGCCATTAGATGGCGGCCCTTGGCATTTCATTATTAACCCAAACAATGGCGAAAAAATTATCATTAAAGATGTTATTGCCGATGCTATGCTTCAGCAAATCATTCTTAGACCAGACGAATACAGTGTTCTCGCCACACTAAACCTAAATGGTGATTACATTTCTGATGCGTTAGCAGCACAGGTGGGTGGTATTGGTATTGCACCAGGCGCAAACCTTTCTGATAACATTGCAATCTTTGAAGCTACTCACGGCACCGCACCTAAGTATGCGGGTCAGGATAAGGTTAACCCCGGTTCACTGATCCTTTCTGCTGAAATGATGCTACGTCATCTTGGATGGTTTGATGCAGCTGATTTAGTTGTTTCAGGAATCGAAGGTGCTATTTCCAATAAAACAGTCACCTATGATTTTGAACGCCTAATGGACGATGCGGTACTTCAGTCTTGTTCAGAATTTGGAAATGCTATTATTGAAAATATGTAGTATCCGCTGAATATGACTCCCAGATTAAGATCACTTAATCTGGGAGTCTGTTATTTGTTTTAGTTCTCTAGCTCCTCTTTTTTGTTCATCTGCTCGCTTGTTTGTTCTCTAGCCTATAAAACAACTCTGTTACTTATGATTCTGTGGTTTTTGTTCTAAAGGTATTACATTGATTGCATGCAAACCTTTTTCCCCTTCTTGAATCTCATAATCTACTAACTGTCCAGCCTTGAGTGTTTTATAGCCTTCGATTGCAATAGCACTGTAATGAACAAAAATATCGCCATTGCCATTGCCATTGCCATTTTCATTAACTATAAAACCAAACCCTTTTGCATTACTAAACCACTTAATCATCCCTGAATCTGCCATAATTTTGCCTTGATCCTTATATTATGATGTTTTAAAAGCCCATCATTTACTGACTGCTTGTAATAACTATAGATGTTATTTGTAAAACTGTAGGAGCTGACATAGCTTTATTTTCATGCAAATTCACATCTTCCCCTGTTCTTGTGGTATAAATTTACTTAGTTAACGTAAAAAAAATATGGTCAGAATAAAATGAGTAACAAAGATCAGGTGCCTTTTTTTGATGATGGTGACACTGCAGTCCAAGTCGCTGAGCCCCAACTAAAGGAACCTATAATGTATCAGGTAGTGTTATTGAATGATGATTACACGCCTATGGATTTTGTGGTTGAGTTGTTACAGATGTTTTTCTTTCACTCAACTGAAAAAGCCACCAAGATCATGTTGGAAATACATAATGCAGGGAAGGGTGTCTGTGGAATTTATACTGAAGATGTCGCTGCGACTAAATCTAGCATGGTTAACCAATATGCACAGGATAATGAACATCCTTTGCGCTGTGAGTTTGAACCCTGTGATGAAAGTGAGTAATCAATATGCTGAGTAAAGAATTAGAGGTGACATTAAATCGGGCTTTCAGAAATGCTCAGGACAAACGTCACGAGTTTATGACTGTGGAGCATTTGCTATTAGCGCTGCTTGACGATCCCTCGGCAATCGGTGTTCTGCGTGCCTGCGGAGTCGATATAAGTATATTACGTCAGGATTTAATTGAGTTTATTGATGCCACTATATCCAAGATACCTGCCACACAAGAAGATATCGATATACAGCCGACCCACGGTTTTCAGCGTGTTCTTCAAAGAGCAGTTTTTCAAGTGAGTTCATCCACCAACGAAGAAGTGGTTGGCGCTAATGTAATTGTGGCCATTTTTAGTGAACAAGAAAGTCAGGCGGTTTATTTTTTAAGGCTACAAAATGTGGCACGAATCGATGTAGTTAACTTCATATCCCATGGCATTTCGAAAGTTGGCGATGATTCCCTTGAGAGTGAGGGTGAAGATAACGCTTTACCTCAGGGAGATACCGAAGAAAGCAACGCTAATGGCACACAAAGTCTTCTAGAACAGTTTACGGTTAATCTTAATGAGCGGGCAAGGCAGGGGCTTTTAGATCCTCTGGTTGGCCGTGCAGACGAGCT
>JABBBH010000065.1:5730-7825 GCA_018607525.1 SAR92 clade bacterium | reverse complement strand
TTTTTATGACACAACAACTTCCTGTAACCGTACTTTCTGGCTTTCTTGGTGCCGGAAAAACTACCTTACTTAGTCATATTCTCAATAACCGCGAGGGTAAGAAAGTCGCCGTTATTGTTAATGATATGAGCGAAATTAATATTGATGCATCGATGGTGAAGAACGATGTTTCTTTAAGTCACAAAGAAGAAAAGCTGGTTGAGATGAGTAATGGCTGTATCTGTTGCACATTGCGTGAGGACCTGCTGTTAGAGGTTAACAATCTCGCTAAAGACGGTAAATTTGATTATCTAGTGATTGAATCAACGGGTATTTCTGAGCCCTTGCCGGTGGCGGAAACCTTTACCTTTGCTGATGAGGATGGTGTTTCATTATCCGATGTGGCAACCCTGGATACTATGGTGACCGTAGTCGATGCGGTTAACTTTCTGAAAGACTATGAAGAGGCGAAATATCTTCAGGATACTGGCGAATCTTTGGGTGAAGAGGATGAACGCAGTGTAGCTGACTTGTTGGTTGATCAGGTTGAGTTTGCCGATGTCTTACTTATTAGCAAAACCGATTTGGTTGAACCAACCGATATCGAACGATTGACGGCAATTCTAAAGACATTGAATACTGATGCACAGATCATCCCAATGGAGCATGGCAAGGTTGCTGTTGATGAGGTACTGAATACGGGGCTATTTGATTTTGATCGCGCTCAGCAGGCACCGGGCTGGCTTAAAGAAATGCGTGGTGAGCACGTACCGGAAACCGATGAATATGGCATTAGTAGCTTTACCTATTTAGCGCGCCGTCCATTCTATCCTGAAAAATTCCATGAGTTTCTTCATGGTTCTGAAAAATACGGCAAACTTATTCGATCTAAGGGCTTCTTTTGGCTGGCGACACGCCCTGAGTTTGCGGGTCAATGGAGTCAGGCGGGCGGGATTGCGCGTTATGGCTTTGGTGGTATGTTCTGGAAGGCAGTGCCAAAAAAAGGTTGGCCTACCGATGAGGAGTATTTGGCTTCGATTGAAAAGCAATGGGAAGAGCCCTTTGGTGATATGCGTCAGGAATTAGTCTTTATTGGTCAGGGGCTTGATCAGCAAGCCATGACAGATGCCCTTGATGCCTGTCTGTTAACGGATGCTGACCTTTTAGAGGGTAAACAGCACTGGGCGACATTTAATGATCCTTTCCCTGCTTGGGATGAAGCCCCATGAGTACATTAGATATGTTGAGTAATCAGTCACTGCAACCGATTCAATTTCGTCAGGGAATGGAGGATACTCAGCATGCAGTTCTAACTGATATTTATCAGGAAGATACTAATATGGTGGTTTGGAAGCGCAACCTCGCCAATAATCTTGAGCAGGCAGCTGATGCTATTATTGAAAGCCAGCCAACCCTTGAAAAGTTGCTAGTTGTTAGTCCTAAAGAAGCTTTTGATGCTATTAAGAAGGTATTGGGTAGTTCTCCAGAAGCAGAGGTGTTGGCTGAAGATATTGCTTATTTGGTTGATATGTTCTGTTGTTTGTTTGATCTTAAACGCGGGGCATTAAGAATGACTGTGCTTGATCGTGCTATGTGCCCAAGATTTCATGTGGATCGAGTTCCCTGTCGATTAGTCACTACTTATCAGGGCATTGCTACTGAATGGTTGCCACATAATGTTGCTGATCGAAGTAAACTGGGCACAGGCAATATGGGTAAGCCTGATGAGCTATCAGGCTTATTTGAACATATTTCTGATATTCAACAGCTCAAATCAGGTGATGTGGGTTTAATGAAAGGCGAGCTTTGGCATAATAACGAAGGGGCAGGGCTTATTCACCGCTCTCCTCAGGTACCTAATAATACGCGTCGCTTAGTTCTAACACTTGATTTTATGGATGACTAGTCAAGTTAATTGTTTGGGGGTTTATATGAATAAATTGATATTAAGTATTTTATCTATTGCTATGACACTGTTCACTGGGATTCAGTCTGCCTATGCAGAAAAGAGTGCTGAAAGTTTGGATGCCCATGTTCATGGCCTTTCGGAACTGACGATTGCTATGGACACTAAAACGATTGAATTACAGCTAATCTCACCGGCAATGAATCTGGT
>JABBBH010000065.1:0-5630 GCA_018607525.1 SAR92 clade bacterium | reverse complement strand
CCAGGTATCCATAAAATTAATACCCTATGGGTTACGCCCTCTAAACAGGGTTCGAGTATGCTTTCAGCGAAAAACTCAACTATCAACTTGAAGTAACTGATATGAACAGCGTAGAAAGTATTATTCAACACGCAGAACAGCATTGTGATTTGCGTGGCTCTCGATTAACTCAAAAGCGCAAACAGATTTTGACCGGCCTAGTTAAGTCGAAAAAGGCACTCTCAGCCTATGAATTAATTGATTTTTGTAAGCAGGAATACGGTGAGAGTCTTCCGGCCATGTCGGTTTATCGTATTTTGGATTTTTTAGAGAGCGAGCTTTTAGTCCATAAACTTAACCTAGCTAATAAGTATGTTGCCTGTATGCATATTAGCTGTGACCATGCTCATGCAGTGCCACAGTTTTTGATTTGTAAAAGTTGCAGTATAGTGAAAGAAATTACGGTTGAAGAATCGACTATTACCGACCTTGGAAATACCGTCAAAGGCGCAGGTTACCAATTGCTAAGCCCGCAGATAGAGTTAAACTGTCTGTGTGACAATTGCGCTTAGATTTTTGCTAAAAACTTCGGGATTCGTCAATATTTAGTCATCATTCTGCTAAGAATTCAGAGCTTTATTACTGTACAATAGCGTCTTAAATATTGTGAAGCATTAGTTTTGATGTGAAGTACTTATCGATAGAATATAGGGCGTAGAAGATGCAAAAAAGCGAAATCACAGTATTATTTGATCAATGGAATAGTGCGTTGCAAACCGGTGACCCAAAACAGGTTGCTGCCCTTTATGCGACAGATGCTATTCTGCTTCCTACCGTTTCTAATCAGGTTCGTCACAACCACCAAGAAATAGAAGATTACTTTGTCCACTTTCTGGCCAAGGGTCCACAGGGCAAAATTGATGAATCCAATGTGCGTATCTTTGATGATATTGCGATCAATTCTGGGGTATATACCTTTACTTTTAGCGGCGGCGCTTCAGTTCAGGCGCGATTTACCTATGTGTATCGTTGGGATGGGCAAAGCTGGTTGATTATTGAACATCATTCATCGGCGATGCCGGAATAGTCTCAATTCCCTTTAATAAAGATAACTAAACTTTTATGGCTCGATTATTTGTAAACAATTTAACCGTTATTGATTTTTCGTATCTTGATCATGCGCGCGGGGTTGTGGGTGAATCATGGATTGTCGATATCGAGTTGGCAGGTGACCTTGATGAACAGGGCATGGTGTTTGATTTTGGCCATGTTAAGAAACAAATTAAACAATTTATAGATTGTGAAATTGATCATCGCTTACTGGTGCCCACGGGTTCCTCTGGCTGTAATGCCAAGCTTGATAACGAACGATGCTTCATTGAATTTGCCTTAAAGAGCGGGGGGGTAGTTACTCACGAGTCTCCGCAAGATGCTGTGTTACTAGTCGATTCAGATGTAATTGATGTAAATAATGTGGCTAAAGATTTACAGGAAAGTGTAAAAGGGATGTTACCTGACAATGTTACTGGCGTGAAAATTCATTTGCGCAATGAAGTGATTGAGGGTGCCTTTTATCATTATACTCATGGCTTACAAAAGCATTTAGGCCAATGTCAGCGTATCGCTCATGGTCATCGTTCGCGTATTGAAATCCTATCCGATGGCGCCCGAAATACTCAACTTGAAGCCCATTGGGCCAACAAATTAAAAGATGGCTATATAGCGACCGAGTGCCACATTCTTGATAAGTTCCAACTGAATGGCATTGAGCATACGCGAATGGCATACCATGCTCAGCAGGGTGATTTTGCGATTAGTTTGCCAAGCGATAAGGTATTTATTATGCCTATGGAAAGTACGGTAGAAAATATTGCGAAATATTTGGCGGCAATTATTTCAGAAGATAATCAATCAAACATCGTTGTTAAAGCCTATGAGGGTCTTGATAAAGGCGCTTTTGGTGATGCCTCTTTCAGCCATTGACGAATAATTGAGAAATTGATCCATGAGCTCTAACTCGCCAGATATTCAGGCAGTTCCTACTAATATCATCACCGGATTTCTTGGTGTGGGTAAAACCTCGGCTATTTTGCACTTACTTAAAAGTAAGCCTGATAATGAGCGCTGGGCTGTGCTGGTTAATGAGTTTGGTGAAATTGGTATCGATGGCGCATTAGTTCAGGGTCAGCGCACTGAGGAGCAGGGCGTTTTTATCCGTGAAGTACCCGGTGGCTGTATGTGTTGTGCTGCTGGACTCCCCATGCAGATAGCACTTAATCAATTGTTGGCCAAAGCTAAGCCGGATCGAGTGCTCATTGAACCTACTGGCTTAGGTCATCCAAAGGAAGTACTTCAGGTCCTTTCTGCAGAGTACTATCAAGACGCATTATCCATTCATAAAACACTTACCCTGGTTGATGCGCGAAAGCTTACAGACCCGCGTTATACCGAGCATGAAACCTTTAATCAGCAAATTGCCATCGGTGATTTGATTATTGGTAATAAGCAGGATCTTTATAATGATGAAGATAAAGTAAGACTAGCTGATTACGTTGAAAAAATAGGTCAAGCTCATGCTGATGTCCTTTACACCCAGCAAGGTGAGATTGATTTTTCTCTGCTGGGTGGCTTAACTAAAGGCTTCTCGCCTGCATCAAAAAGTCACCATCACCATCATGATGATGCAAAACCACTGGCCTCAGATTTACCCATACCCGAGCAGGGTTTTCTGTTTGCTCAAAATGAAGGCGAGGGTTTCCAGAGTGCAGGATGGCGATTCTCACCGGACAGAGTGTTTAATTATCAAAAATTATTTGCGCTGTTAACGGGTCTTTGCGCAGAGCGCATGAAAGCGGTCTTTATCACTGATGAGGGTGTAGTTGGTTATAATCTAACCTCAGATGCGCTGACAGAAATTCAACTGGATGACTGTTTGGAAAGTCGCATTGAAGTGATTTCTGACGAGATAGATGTCAGCTTGGAAGCTCAGCTACTGGTCTGTTTGTCAGACTAAATTATTCCGTGAGTTCACATAATTATTCTGTGTAGTCTTCATAGGATTGCATTTCCATACTATAGGCGGCCGTCGCCATATAGTTTTGAATCAACTTAGTACTTAACTTTCCAGAAATCCAAAACGGGTCATACAGTGTTTCGATCTGTATGCCCTTAGGTGCACGGACATAGATAATCTGATTGGGCGGCGGTGGTGGTGAATGGATGCAAGCGCCAAAGTAGGGTACCAGAAAAAACTCGGTAATCGTTTGTTCGTCATCAAATTCTAGGGGCACTATAAAGCCCGGAATTCGAATATTAGTGCCGTTCATTTCAGGAATAATACGGGTTGAAACCAGTGCCTGTTGATAGCGATCATTAACCGCGCTATTCACTGCATTAGCAAGCTGACCACTAATTTCATCTTCCTCTGAGCCATCTTCAAAGTCATACAGATAATTGGGCGGGTTTTGTAGGGCATCTAAGTCATCCGTAGGCATTAAATCGTCCCACTCTAATGTTTTGAAAGCCGATGCAGGTTGTTTAGTTAAAAGGGTTTTTGGGTCTGAGGAGTCGGTTTTTTGACTTGCTTCTAATTCTGAAGCTGCGCTGGCCTCAAATAGTGAAAATCCCAGTAGGGCAATCCCAACATATTTTAAAGAATTTTTTCGCAACATGGATTTATGATTCTCGATTGTAATGACTGCATTATTTGCAATGATTAAGCCAACATAATGACAATTTTAAGTCTTGCTCGCCTATGCTTATTATTGAGAATAGCATATCATCTGGTGCACTGTAACTCGTATCTTAAACCTGAGGTTGCTTAGATAAAATGGCTATTGAGCTTGCCAATATACGCTTCCATTATTCGAAGCGTCCCAATCATAGGGTATTAGACATCCCCGCATGGTCTCTCGATGCAGGTGAGAAGGGGTTTGTGCATGGGCCCTCCGGCGGTGGTAAGTCGACGCTATTAGGTCTTTTAAGTGGCCTTATCAGTCCTGTTGAAGGTCAGGTGACTGTGCTGGGTGAGCGCCTTGATACGATGAATAGCCGCCAGAGAGACCAATTCCGCGCCGCGTCTATTGGCTATGTATTTCAGCAGTTCAATTTAATGCCCTACCTTAATGCTACCGATAATTTATTGCTCGCCACACGCTTTTCAAAGCGCAAAAATACTCGCGCTTTAAACAATGAAATTAAAGACCTTTTTAGTGCGCTCAATATTACCGAAAAAGAATGGTCTGTGCCCACAAGAGATTTAAGCATTGGCCAGCAACAGCGTATAGCCATTGCCCGCGCGCTGATAAACAAACCCAAATTATTGATTGCTGATGAGCCGACCTCCTCATTAGATAAGGCTAATAGAGATGCCTTTATGGAACTATTGATGCCAATGGTTGCAGAGCATCAAATGACCCTATTATTTGTAAGCCATGATCTTAGTTTATCGAGCTATTTCTCTCGGGTTGAATCCCTGGATGATTTTAATCATTTACAGGTGTCAAAATAATGCTGGGTAAACTTGCTATTCAAAGCCTTTGGGATCGCAAAGGTTCAGTGGTCCTCTCGCTAATGGCGATGACGGTCAGTATTTTTGTGTTATTGGCAGTTGAGAATATCCGTCACCAAACTAAAGAGAATTTTTCTAATACGGTTTCAGGGGTTGATCTTATTGTTGGCGCCAGAACCGGTAGTTTAAATTTACTTCTGTATTCTGTGTTTAGAATTGGCAACCCAACCAATAATATCCATTGGCAAACCTACGAGGATATTGCCAGCAGTGAGCAAGTGAAATGGGCGATTCCAATTTCGCTGGGTGATTCCCATAAAGGTTACCGAGTAATGGGAACCAGTAAAGATTACTTTCAGCACTTTAGCTACGGAAAACAGCATGATCTTGAGTTTGCAAAGGGGCAAGCTTTTGATCAGGTATTTGATCTGGTACTGGGCGCAGAGGTTGCCAAAAAGCTCGGTTATCAATTGGGTGATAAGATTGTATTAGCCCATGGAGTCGCAGCTATAAGCTTTAGCATGCATGACGATCGACCTTTTACGGTGGTGGGTATTTTAAAACCAACAGGAACCCCCGTGGATCAAACCTTACATGTTAGCTTACAGGGTATAGAAGCTATTCATATTGATTGGCAGCAGGGTGTAAAAATAGCTAACAGTGGACTCAGTCAAGCTGACCTAGAAAAAGCTAATCTTCAACCGAAAAGCATTACTGCTTTCATGCTAGGCCTAAAATCCAAAATCGCTACCTTTCATGTGCAAAGAGCCATCAATAACTATGCACCCGAACCGGTGGTAGCAATTTTACCCGGAGTCGCCCTTTCTGAACTGTGGCGCATGATTGCTGTGTTGGAAAATACGCTTCTTTTGGTTTCTGCATTAGTATTTATTGCCGCCTGCTTAGGCGTGAGTGCTATGTTGCTGGCATCTATTCGCGAGCGTCGGCGCGAGATCCAACTACTGCGAATTATGGGCGCACCTCCCATGGTTCTGTTTCTACTGATTGAACTGGAGGCCCTGATTATCACCTTGGTTAGCTGTGTATTGGGTGCAGGTCTTTTAACTGCCTGTCTGGCAACGCTAAAAGATTATTTCGCCTCCCAGTATGGGCTGCATATAGAGATCAATCTATTCACCCA
>JABBBH010000011.1 GCA_018607525.1 SAR92 clade bacterium | reverse complement strand
CCTTTTTAGCTTCGACTAGCTCTGCAACATATTCGCCCCCCTGACCATTAAACAGCGTAATTAGCTGGCCAGATGTCATTCGCAATGCTGAGGTCAGATGCCTTGCTGGACCGGCTTCAAGCTCGATGCAGTCGCCAATGACCATGTTTTGCGGGGAATAAACTCTGGGAATACGCATGAATTAGCCGTTGCTTTCCAGCCCGATATTTTGACAGAGATTATCGGAAATTTGCCACTGATTCATGGTATAAAAATGTAGCCCAGGTGCACCGCCAGCCATCAGCGTTTCACATAAATTGGTTACAATTTCGATACCATAGCTAATTAAATCTTCCTGGTTATCTTTGCGCTCTTTCAGTTGCCACTGCAACCAGCGTGGAATTTCTGCACCACAGTTTTCAGAAAATCTCAGAAGGTTCTGGAAGTTTGTTAGAGGCATAATCCCGGGTACGATGGGCTTGTCGATGCCGGCTTTTTGACAGTTTTCGACAAACTGAAAATAGGCGTCAGGATTATAAAAATACTGGGTAATCGCGCGATTAGCACCGGCCTTAAACTTTTCGCCTAACCAGTAGATGTCTTTACTGTAGCTTTCGGCTTCAGGGTGAATTTCTGGGTAGGCGGCGACATTGATATCAAAGTAGTCACCCGTTTTTTCCCGAATCAGTGCCACTAATTCATTAGCATGCACTAGCTGTGTGGTGCCACCAATGCCCGAGGGTAGGTCGCCACGCAGTGCCACTAGGTTTGAAATGCCCGCCTGCTGGTATTCATTGATCAATCCGAGAACTGTTTCTTGGCTATCACCACCAAAAGACAGATGCGGTGCCGCTTGATATTCCTGTTGCTGAAGATCTAATACCAACTGTTTTGTGGTATCGCGGGTAGAACCGCCCGCACCATAGGTTACCGAGAAAAATTCTGGGTTATAGCGATTGAGTTTTTCACAGGTGAGCTGCAGCTTTTGCCGCCCCTGTTCAGTTTTGGCCGCAAAAAACTCAAAGCTAATATGTGGTTGTGTAGCCATAAAAAGTCCGTTTTATTTAGTATTTGTAGCTATCGTTTTTGAATGGGCCATCAACGGTAACATTGATGTAGTCCGCCTGTGCCTGAGTTAGCTTGGTGATTACACCGCCAAAACCACCAACCATATGGGCAGCAACTTCTTCATCAAGATGTTTTGGCAATACTTCAACACCCAGTAATTCAGCCTGAGTAGCCTTATCTTGGTTAGCAAAGTCACGACCATAGAGTTCGATTTGCGCTAAGACCTGATTGGCAAACGAGCCATCCATAATTCGGCTTGGATGCCCTGTTGCATTACCCAAGTTAACTAGGCGACCTTCGGCTAACAGAAGGAGGTGGTCATTGCTTTCTTGATTGCGGTAAACCTTGTGTACCTGAGGTTTGATTTCTTCCCAGTGCCAAGTTTCACGCATATAAGCGGTATCAATTTCGTTATCAAAGTGACCAATATTACAGACTACACAGCCGCTTTTAATAGCAGCAAGAACGCTAGAATCACATACGTTGTAGTTACCCGTTGTAGTTACCAAAAGGTCGGTAGTGGCGAGTAGCTCTTTGTTCACGCCTTGATTGAAATCACCTTCATTGTAGGTTGAGACTACTTCGAAGCCATCCATACAGGCCTGCATGGCACAGATTGGATCCACTTCAGTCACCTTAACAATCATCCCTTCTTGACGCAGTGATTGAGCGGAGCCCTTACCCACATCACCATAACCAATAACCAGTGCTTTTTTGCCTGATAGAAGGTGATCAGTGGCGCGCTTAATCGCATCATTCAGGCTGTGACGACAGCCGTATTTGTTGTCATTTTTTGACTTAGTGACGGAGTCATTAACATTGATAGCAGGTACTTTAAGTTCGCCTGCTTCAAGCATTTCATAAAGACGATGAACACCCGTGGTGGTTTCTTCAGTGACGCCATGCACATGCTCTAATACTTGAGGATATTTCTGATGTAAAAGCGAAGTCAGATCGCCACCATCATCAAGGATCATATTGGCATTCCATGGCTCACCATCTTTTAATACCTGCTGTTCTAGGCACCAGTCATACTCTTCTTCAGTTTCACCTTTCCAAGCAAATACCGGTGTGCCGTTGGCTGCAATAGCGGCTGCAGCGTGATCCTGAGTTGAGAAAATATTACAAGACGTCCAGCGAACCTCTGCACCTAGAGACTCTAGAGTCTCGATAAGTACTGCGGTTTGGATGGTCATATGGATACAGCCCAAAATTCTTGCGCCAGCTAGTGGTTGCTCAGCATGGTATTTGCTGCGAAGTGCCATCAGTGCAGGCATTTCTGATTCAGCAATAGAGATTTCTTTTCTACCCCACTCAGCTAAATTGATGTCAGCCACTTTATAATCTGTGAATGGCGCGCTATTTTTTACGGACTTTAATACGGTCATATTGGTTACCTTTAATGTGTCTATTAGCTACAGTGCTTTTTTAAGCGCCGCTGCTCGATCAGTTTTTTCCCATGTGAAGCTTGATTCGGTGCGGCCAAAATGCCCATAAGAAGCAGTCTTACGGTAAATTGGCTTGCGTAGATCGAGCATCTCGATTAATCCTCTCGGGCGCAAATCAAATTGTTCGCGAACGAGTTCTACAATTTTTTCATCAGACAGCTTTCCTGTACCAAAAGTATTGATACTGATAGAGGTAGGCTCTGATACACCGATGGCATAGGAAATTTGAATTTCACAGCGGTCAGCTAAACCCGCTGCGACAATATTCTTCGCCACATAGCGCCCAGCATAAGCCGCTGATCGGTCTACTTTAGTGGGATCCTTGCCAGAAAAAGCACCGCCACCATGGTGTGCCATGCCGCCATAGGTATCGACAATAATTTTTCGCCCCGTTAGACCACAGTCACCCATTGGCCCACCGATTTCAAAGTTGCCGGTTGGGTTGATGTGGTACTGAGTGCCTTCATGCAACCATTCTGCAGGTAGTACATGGTCAACTATTTCACTGCGAACGGCCGCCTGTAAATCTTTTTGCGAGATATCCGGTGAGTGCTGAGTAGATAATACAACGGCATCGACGGCAACAGGGACACCCTGATCATATCTCAATGTGACCTGACTCTTGGCATCTGGGCGGAGCCATGGCAGTGTATTACTCTTTCTTAATTGAGCCTGACGCTCGACTAAGCGATGAGAATAGAAAATGGGTGCCGGCATAAGCACCTCGGTTTCATTGCTGGCATAACCAAACATTAAGCCCTGATCACCAGCGCCTATATCTTTATCTTCTGCCTCATCAACACCCTGTGCAATATCCGAAGATTGCTTACCAATGGCGTTGATCACCGCACAGGAATTACCGTCGAAGCCTTTATCTGAATGGTCATAGCCAATATCAGTGATCACATCGCGTACAATTTGCTCTAAGTCCACGTAGGTTTTAGTGCGTACTTCACCGGCAATAATCGCCATGCCGGTTTTGACCATGGTTTCCACGGCAACCCTTGAATGGGGGTCGTCGGCAATGATGGCATCTAGAACAGCATCAGAAATTTGATCCGCCATTTTATCTGGATGGCCTTCAGATACTGATTCTGATGTAAATACGTTATAAGTAGACATTAAAAATCCTTGATTAAATTTCTATATGTGGAGTTTTTTTAAATTGGCGCACCTGAATTCGAAATCCATTGCGCTGGGTGAGAAATAAACTATTTCCCTCGGCTAAATTAGCGCGCTGGGCCCAGTCAGTGATTTCCTGTGGATCAAAGCCCAGCCAAAGGTCGCCACAGGATTGCTTAACCCAGTCTTGATCATGGGCGCAGAGGTCAGTAATTAGCAAAACGCCGTTGTCGTTAAGCAATTCAGCACAGTGTTTAATAATATCGCCCGGCGTAGGATTGTGATGTAGCACCATATTCAATGAAATAAAATCACTACTGATACCCTTATCGATGGCAGAAAAGGTATCGCCATGCTGAAAGCGAATATTAGTGAGTCCTTGCTTTTTACTGCGCTGTTCACACTGCTCTAACATTTCGGCGCTATTATCCAGTGCAATCACCTGATCAAAGGCTAGGGAAAGTTTTTTTAGGAACTGACCATAACCAGGGCCAATTTCTAATGCCGTTTTTGTGGACTCTACGGAGCTATCTAAAAGGCTTTCTACGCTATCGCCGTAGTCCGACCAGCCAGCAATTAGATCCTGATTTTCCTCAAACAGTGACACGTTGCGATTAAAAAATTCTACCGAGGCATTAGCGCGCTCTAAATGAATATCTGCTAGCCGATCGGCAACCTCAGAATCCACAGAGGCCTTGTCTATCGCTTGAAATAAAGCTTTTTGAACCGACTGCAGGTCAATATCTGGATTGAGTGGGTTGCGTCGATAAAAAATACTTGTGCCTTCGCGTCGAGAAGCGACTAGTCCAGCATTGGACAGTATTTTCAGATGATGGCTCATGGCAGATTGGCGAATATCAAATATCTGGCAAAGCTCTAGTACCCCATAGGCATTTTGCTGCAGTACTTTGAGTATTTGTATGCGCAAAGGGTCGCCTGCGGCCTTACAAAGGATGCCGATGGCGCCAACTGCTTGCGGGGCAGTTTGATCATAGGTGCTAGTAATCTGAGTATTTGCTGACATATTAAGCGATTTTAGCATACCGGCCCTGTTCCATCAAAATATTTTTATATAAAAATATTTTGATGTGGTAGCTATTGGCTAAATTTTTTGCAAATTCATAGGTTTAAATAATGATTTCTGGTTTACTGAAACGGCTGACTAGGAGACAATACCTCTACCAAATTTTCCGTTTCAGGAGTGAAATTCATGGCCTCACGTCGAGACCTTGCAAATGCTATTCGTGCCCTTAGTATGGATGCTGTTCAACAGGCTAATAGTGGTCATCCGGGCGCCCCAATGGGTATGGCAGATATTGCCGAAGTACTGTGGAGAGATTATTTAAAACATAATCCATCAGATCCGGAATGGGTCAACAGAGACCGCTTTGTGCTATCCAACGGCCATGGCTCCATGTTGCTTTACTCGCTGTTGCATCTTTCGGGCTATGATTTACCGATTGAAGAAATAAAGAACTTCCGCCAATTGCATTCAAAAACACCAGGTCATCCTGAATATGGTTATGCGCCAGGTGTTGAAACTACCACCGGGCCATTGGGTCAGGGCGTCAGTAATGCCGTGGGTATGGCGCTGGCTGAAAAAATCTTGGCCGCACAGTTTAATAAGCCAGGTCATAATCTGGTTGATCATAATACTTACACATTCCTTGGTGATGGCTGTTTGATGGAAGGTATCTCTCATGAGGTATGTTCACTAGCGGGTACATTAAAGCTGGGTAAGCTAATTGCCTTTTATGACGACAATGGTATCTCTATTGATGGCGATGTTGCCGGTGTTGATGGTGATGGCGGCTGGTTTACTGATGACACTCCAGCGCGTTTTGAATCCTACGGCTGGCAGGTGATTCCGGCTATTGATGGCCATGATTCTGAGGCTATTGATGCGGCGATTAAAAAGGCGCAGGCCTCTGATAAGCCAACCTTGATTTGCTGTAGAACAGTGATTGGTTTTGGTTCGCCTAACAAGCAGGGTAAAGAAGACTGTCATGGAGCACCTCTTGGTGCTGAAGAAATTGCCTTAACCCGCGAGCAGTTAGGTTGGAAATACGATGCGTTCGAAATCCCTGATGAATACTATTCTGAGTGGAACGGGGTCGCAAAAGGTCAAGCCGAGCAGTCTGCTTGGAACGAGCAGTTTGCAGCCTATCAGTCAGAATACCCGGAATTAGCAGAAGAGTTTGCCCGCCGAACTAGCGGTGAGTTGCCCGCAGATTTCAGTGAAAAAGCCGATGCTTATATCCGTGAATGCCAGGATAAAATGGAAAAGGTGGCTTCGCGTAAGGCCTCGCAAAATTGTCTTAATGAGTTTGGCCCTCTTCTTCCTGAGTTGCTCGGGGGTTCTGCTGATTTGGCGGGATCAAACCTGACAATCTGGTCAGGGTGCAAAGACATTAGTGGCGACAATGCTAATGGCAACTACCTATATTACGGCGTCCGTGAATTTGGTATGAGTGCCATTATGAATGGTATTGCACTTCATGGTGGGTTTGTTAACTATGGCGCTACCTTCCTGATGTTTATGGAATATGCGCGCAATGCAGTTCGTATGGCTGCGCTAATGAAGCAACAAAGCATCTTTGTTTACACCCATGATTCGATTGGTCTAGGCGAAGATGGCCCAACTCACCAGCCAGTTGAGCAACTGAGCGCCTTGCGTGCTACGCCAAATCTTCATACCTGGCGTCCCTGTGATACGGTTGAATCAGCGGTTAGCTGGAAAAGTGCCATTGAGCGCAATGACGGACCAAGCGCCTTAGTGTTTAGTCGTCAGGGTTTAGCACCTATGAAGCGCTCAGATGAGCAGTTGAGCAATGTAGGCCGAGGTGGCTATACGTTGCGTAAAACTTCCGATGCACAGGCAATTTTGATTGCTACCGGCTCAGAGGTTGAGTTAGCGATGAATGCTGCGGACCAGCTAGCTGATAAAGGCATAGCCGTTAATGTGGTATCCATGCCCTGTGCAGAAATATTCTGTGAACAAGACAAAGCCTATCAAGAATCTGTATTGCCAAAAGCAATTAGAGCGCGAGTAGCGGTTGAGGCCTTGCATGCAGATTACTGGCATAAATTTGTTGGCTTAGACGGTCGTGTTGTTGGTATGACTAGTTTTGGCGAGTCAGCACCGGGGAATGTACTAATGAAAGAATTTGGTTTTACCGTTGAAAATGTTGTGTCTAAGGTTATTGAGAGCCTAGGCTAATGATTCGCGTAGCCATCAATGGCTATGGGCGTATAGGCCGCTCAGTATTAAGGGCGGTCTATGAATCTGAGCTACAGAGTCAGATTAAAATTGTGGCCATTAATGAGCCCGCCGACAGCAAAACTATTGCCCATTTAACGCGCTATGATTCAACTCATGGTCGTTTTAAGGGTGAAGTTACCTGTGAAGACCACAAACTTACTGTGTGTGGCGACCATATTCAAATTGTGCATCAAGAAAATCTTAGTGCACTGCCCTGGGCGGAATTAGATGTCGATGTGGTTTTGGAATGTAGTGGTAGTTTTAGCGACAGGCTCACCGCTGAACAGCATCTTCATTGCGGAGCAAAAAGAGTCCTGTTTTCCCAGCCCGCCGAATCAGATGTTGATGCCACCGTGGTTTATGGCTTTAACCATTCTGAACTCACAGGCACGGAAAAAATAATTTCTGGTGCATCCTGTTCCACCAACTGCGTTATCCCAGTTATTCAGGTGCTAAATCAGCACTTCTCAGTGGAAGGTGGGGTAATTACCACCATTCACTCAGCAATGAATGATCAGCCTGTCCTGGATGCCTACCATCATACGGATCTACGAAAAACCCGCGCAGCAATGAATTCGATTATTCCGGTTGATACGGGTCTAGCTCTGGGTATCGATCGACTAATGCCTGACTTAGCGGGACGCTTTCAGGCTCAGGCCATGCGAGTGCCGACTATCAATGTTTCAGTAATCGATTTATCAATAATGGTTAATCAGACTGTTGATGTAGATCAGGTAAATGCGGTTTTAGCTAGCGAAGCCAAGGGCGACCTAGCCGGTGTTTTGGGTTATACAGAAGAGCCATTGGCATCCTGTGATTTCAATCATGATCCCAGAAGTGGCATTGTCGATGCCAGTCAAACCCGAGTCAGCCAGCAAAAATTAATTAAAGTGTTAATCTGGTTTGATAACGAATGGGGCTATGCCAATCGAATGCTAGATGTGCTTCGCAGCTGGCCGGTGCCACAATAATTTTTAAACCCTAACTGAAAACAAGGACAAAAATGAACATCAAACAAATGACCGAATTAGACCTAAACCAAAAGCGCGTCTTAATTCGTGAAGACCTCAATGTGCCCATTAAAGAAGGTGTGGTGACAAGTGATGCGCGTATTAGAGCGGCCTTACCTACCATTAAGATGGCGATTGATCAGGGAGCCGAGGTTATTTTGATGTCTCATTTGGGTCGTCCTACAGAGGGGCAGTTTGAGACCCAATATAGTCTTCAGCCAGTGGCTAACGATCTGAGTAGTAAGTTAGGCATCGAGGTACAGTTAATCACTGACTGGTCTAATGACTTTGAAGTGCCGAAGGGGCAAATTGCCCTTCTGGAAAATGTGCGCTTTAACAAAGGTGAAAAAGCTAATGATGACGCTTTGTCTCAGGCCTATGCCAAGCTCTGTGATATCTATGTGATGGATGCCTTTGGTACGGCTCACCGCGCCCAAGCCTCAACCCATGGCGTCGCGAAATTTGCTCCCGTTGCCTGCGCTGGACCGCTGTTAGCTAACGAGCTTAATGCACTGGAAACAGCCTTGGCTACACCGGCTGAACCTGTGGGGGCGATCGTCGGTGGTTCCAAGGTTTCAACCAAACTGATGGTTTTGGAAACCCTAGCTGACAAAGTAGACCAGCTTATTGTGGGCGGCGGCATTGCCAATACATTCTTGGCGGCCGCGGGTTATCCTGTGGGCAAGTCACTGTATGAGCCGGATCTTATTCCTGCGGCTAAGGCGTTAATGAGCAAGGTTAATATTCCTCTGCCAACCGATGTAGTTGTGGGTAAAGAATTTTCTGAAACTGCCGAAGCGCGAGTGATTGCGGTGGAAGATGTCGAGTCTGACGACATGATTTTTGATATTGGGCCCAAGTCTTCAAGCCAATTGGCGGAAATGATTAAAACTTTAGGTACTATTATTTGGAACGGTCCCGTGGGCGTATTCGAATTTGATCAGTTTGCTGAGGGCACAAAAACACTGTCCCTGGCCATTGCAGAAAGTGCTGGATTTTCAATTGCTGGTGGCGGAGATACTTTGGCGGCAGTCGATAAGTATGAAATAGCCGACCAAGTATCCTATATTTCTACTGGTGGGGGTGCATTTTTAGAATATGTGGAAGGTAAAGAATTGCCTGCCGTAGCCCTGCTCAAGACGCGAGCGTCCAGCGACTAATATGAGATAAAAACTGGATTGCAAGGAATGCAATTAACCTACAAGGAAAGAGGCCATGTCACTGATCACAATGAGACAGCTGTTGGACCACGCCGCAGACAATAACTACGGCGTTCCAGCATTTAATGTTAATAATCTAGAGCAGATGCGGGCAATCATGCTCGCGGCTGATCAGACCCAAAGTCCGGTGATTGTTCAGGCTTCAGCCGGTGCGCGAAAATATGCAGGCGCGCCGTTTCTCCGTCATCTAATTCAAGCCGCTATAGAAGAATGGCCGCATATTCCTGTTTGCATGCATCAAGACCACGGCACTAGTCCTGCTGTTTGCCAGCGTTCTATTCAGCTAGGGTTTAGCTCGGTGATGATGGATGGTTCATTAATGGAAGATGGTAAAACCCCCTCAAGCTATGATTACAACGTCGCGGTTACCCGCCAGACGGTTGAGATGGCCCATGCCTGTGGGGTATCGGTTGAAGGAGAGCTGGGCTGTTTGGGCTCACTAGAAACCGGGCAGGCAGGGGAAGAAGACGGCGTGGGGGCAGACTGCGTTCTCAGCCAAGAGCAGATGTTAACAGACCCCGAAGAAGCGGCTGACTTTGTTAGCAAGACAGGCGTTGATGCGCTGGCGATTGCCTGTGGCACTTCCCATGGTGCCTATAAATTTAGCCGTCCACCCACAGGGGACATTTTGGCAATTGATCGCATCAAGCAAATACACCAAAAAATCCCCAATACGCATTTAGTGATGCATGGCTCCTCTTCAGTGCCTCAAGAATGGTTGACCGTTATTAATCAATATGGGGGTGAAATTCCTGAAACCTACGGTGTCCCTGTTGAGCAAATTTGCGAAGGAATTAAGCATGGGGTACGCAAGATTAATATAGATACGGATTTACGCTTGGCATCTACGGGAATAATTCGCCAATTCTTAGCCACAAACCCAACCGCATTTGATCCTCGTGCCTACTTAAAAGAAACCATAGCCGTTATGAAAGATATTGCAGTGGCGCGCTACCAAGCCTTTGGAACCGCGGGAAATGCGCCAAAAATAGTGCCTCTAGGGCTGGAGGATATGACTGGGTACTACAGTGAGAGAAAGTTAGCTTAAGGTCGCTAAAATCAAAGGCAGATGCACCTTAGTAGAAGCATCTGCCTAAAATTAAAGTTCTCTAAAGAAAAACACCTTTAAAGAAAAAGAAGAATAGAATCGATAAGGCTGCACCTGCGGGCAATGTGACCACCCAAGATAAGAAGATAGAACCTACCATGCGCAGATTAAGGGCACCAATACCCCGTGCTAGACCAACACCTAAAACTGCTCCCACCAGTGTGTGAGTAGTAGAAATTGGCAAGCCTGTGCCAGACGCGAATACTACAGTAGCGGCAGCACCTAGTTCGGCGGCAAAACCACGGCTTGGTGTAAGCTCGGTAATTTTTCGGCCTATGGTTCCCATCACTTTAAAGCCATAGGTGGCTAAGCCGACAACAATACCTGCCCCACCTAATAGGAGAATCCAGCTTGGCATAATACTCTTGGCTGCAATATCACCGCCCGAGCTAACCACACTGACGATAGCCGCTAGGGGGCCGACAGCGTTGGCTACATCATTAGATCCGTGAGCAAACGCCATGCTACAGGCGGTAAAGATCATTAATACGGCGAATACTTTTTCGACATTGGCAAAACGATCGTTTTCTTCAAGTGATTCATCGCGCTGTACTTTTGAGAGTAGGTAAGTCCCAAGAGCCGCAACTAAGATACCAAACATAGCCGCAACCATTGCTGTTTCAATGAAGCTAAATTTAATACCTATATCTTTAAACACATGTTTAAGGCCCTTAAGCATGGTCACCATAGCCATTAGCCAGCCCACAGCGAACATATAATAAGGAACGTACTTTTTGGCGCGCTCAAAGGGATTATCATGAATTAAGATAAGTCGCTGAACACTTCGGAATAGCGCAAATGACATTGTGCCTGCAAGTACCGGTGATACTACCCAGCTCGCTACGATGGTGCTAACTTTACTCCAGTTAACAGCATCTACAGAAACCCCAACTGCCGCAAAGCCTACAATAGCGCCAACGATTGAGTGAGTGGTTGATACCGGCCAGCCCATAATACTCGCAACCATCAACCAGGTGCCTGCGGCTAGTAGTGCCGAGAGCATACCAAATACTAGATAGTCGGGTTGTTCAGCAAAAATAGCTGAATCAACAATACCTTTACGAATGGTAGAGGTTACCTCACCCCCAGCCAAGTAAGCACCGGCAAACTCAAACACCATAGCAATTAAGATTGCTTGCTTAATGGTCAGTGCTTTAGACCCAACAGAAGTACCCATGGCGTTGGCAACGTCATTTGCACCTACGCCCCAAGCCATAAAAAACCCGAATAACCCTGCTAAAAGAATTAATAGGGTGCCATACTCAGTGAATAGTTCCATGATATTTAATTCCGAAAATAAATTATTTAGCGATTAGAAGTTCTAAGCGGTTGCCAACACTTTCTGCTGTATCTGCAATTTCGCCAACATTATCGATAATGTTGTAGAGAAACATTACATGAATTGGGGGTAAATCATTTTCTATATTAAACAGGTTATGTCGAAGTTTGCGTTCTTTCTTGTCAACTTTCTGCTCTTTTGCGTCTAGCTCACGGATAAGTTTTTGTACAAACTTCACTTCTTGACCTGCAAAACCCGTCTCTAGAAGCTCATCGAGCTCATTAATGGCTTTTAGGGCCTGCTCTGACGCTTGAATAGTGCTTTTGATATAGCCTTTAAAGTCAGCTTGCAAGGATTTTGGAATTTCCATCTGTCTGCCTAAAACAATACCACAGACGTCCTTTGAGAGGTTAGCAATACGGTCCTGGTGGCCTAAGATGCCGAGTAAATCAGACCGAGAGACCGGCATAAAAAGATTTTTCGGCATGTTTAGGCGGAATTCTTTTTTAAGCTCATCTGCAGTATTTTCGTCTTTGGATATACTGTCAAAAATATCTGATGCCTGATCCCATTTTCCGGTAACCACCGCGTCAAAAAAACCGGTGAGTTGAGAGCAACATTTAACCACAAGCGTCATATGCTCTTGCAATGGTTTGATTGGGGATTTTCCGAATAGATCAGAGATGGGATTACTAAAAGCCATAAATTAACTCCTCGTTTATGGCGCGATTATAAATGGTTAATTATATAAATGAACAGTAAATTTTAATTTATTATGCCTGCGCATACTGTTGATTATTACCCAGCCATCGGGTGAGAAGTGGCTGAACATTTTTTGAATGTTGGTTAAGTAGGGTTTCAGCCGCCATTTTGATTTGCGGGAGTAAGTGGGCGTCGCGCTGTAAATCTGCAATTTGTAGCTGCATATCCCCAGTTTGGCGTGTGCCCAGCAGCTCGCCGGGGCCTCTTAATTCTAGATCTTTTTCAGCAATAACAAAGCCATCACTGGTTTGTCGCATGGTTTTTAGACGCTCACTACCATTGGCAGAAATGGGTGAATTATAAAGTAAAACACAGTGACTTTTTGCTGAGCCTCGCCCGACCCTACCTCTTAGCTGATGAAGCTGTGATAGACCCAGACGTTCGGCGTTTTCAATAATCATTAAGCTGGCGTTGGGTACATCAACGCCCACTTCAATCACCGTGGTGGCCACCAGTAGATTGATCTCTCCAGCCTTAAAAGCACCCATGATTTCTAACTTTTCGCGAGGCTTTAAGCGTCCGTGCACGAGGCCAATATTGAGTTCTGGCAGCATCAGCTGTAATTCGCTGGCAGTCACCTCTGCCGCCTGAGCTTCAAGCACATCGGATTCTTCAATCAGTGTGCATACCCAATAGGCTTGTCGGCCCTCTATGCAGGAAGCGCGCACTCTTTCGATAATATCGTTGCGCCGCAAATTGCTTAATACTGCGGTTTCAACCGGAGTTCTGCCCGGCGGTAGCTCATCAATGACTGAGCAATCAAGATCGGCATAGGCACTCATGGCGAGGGTTCGCGGGATAGGAGTTGCGGTCATAATCAGCTGATGTGGCGCTGAACTTTCCTGCTCCGATTGATTCTCGCCAAAGCCTTTATTGCGAAGTGCGAGGCGTTGATGGACTCCGAAACGGTGCTGTTCGTCAATAATACTAAGCCCAAGATCATTAAAAATGACCGCTTCTTGGAATAGCGCATGAGTCCCAATGACCATTTGCGCACTACCATCTGCAATACGCTGCATCTGAACCTCTCTCGCCTTGCCCTTAACTTTGCCGGTTAGCCAAGCAACGCTGATATTCATACTTTTGAACCACTGTTCAAAATTAACTCTATGCTGTTCAGCGAGTATTTCAGTGGGTGCCATCAATGCCGCCTGTTTGCCGTTGGCTATCGCCTGAAGGGCGGCCATGGCAGCAACCACAGTTTTTCCTGAGCCTACATCACCTTGAACCAGTCGTAGCATGGGAAAGGATTTTTCCATGTCAGAACTTATTTCTTTAGTCACTCTTTGCTGTGCGCCGGTAGGCTTAAAAGGCAGCTGATTTAAAAAATGTGCTATTACTTCAGATTTATAGGGCAGTGATGGCGCAGGCTGGGCCTGAACCTTTTGGCGCATTTTAAGCAAGCTTAGGTTATGTGCAATCAACTCTTCAGCGGCTAGCCGTTGTTGAGCTGGATGTTCCCCCGTCGCTAAACGGTGTAATTCAAATCCTGGTGGAGGCGAGTGAATAAGTTTCAGTGCATCAATCAGTGAGTACGAAAGTTCGGCACTAAACTGTTTTTTTATTGATTCTGGAAGTAGCTCGGGTATTCCATGGGTTTCAATAGCTTTAATAGCCTGAGAGCACAAATCTCGAATTCGTATCTGGCTAATACCCTCAGTTAAGGGATATATGGGGGTTAGTGTATCGTCTAGGTCGGGGGGGTTGGCGCCATCGAGATGCTGATATTCTGGGTGGTAGAGTTCAAGGCCAAATTTACCGGGTCTTACTTCACCGAAACAGCGTAGTTTTGCCCCAGGTTTTAACCTATCTTGCTGAGCTCGACTGAAGTGAAAAAATCTTAGTACAGTAGTGCCCGTGCCATCTTGAAGTTTGCAAACCAGACTTCTTCTACGCCCAAAAACTACTTCGCTAGCACGGACTTCGCCTTCAAGAACGACGTCTGTATGCGGCTGAAGGCTACCAATAGGGGTTATTTTAGTTCGATCTATATAGCGTGAGGGCAGGTGAAAAACGAGATCTTGCAGGCTTGTTAGGCCTATTTTACTGAGTTTTTGGGACAGCTGCGGGCCAACACCACGGAGATCTCGAATCGACATTTGATCAAGGCTTGCAGAAGACATTAATCAGGTAACTTTGGGTCGCTAGTTAATATGGCTTTACGCAGTGCATCAATCGCTTGGTGCCTTGGAAAGCTGGCACGCCATGCCAACGCTGTGGTTCTTTTTGGTCCATTACCCGAAAAGGGAATAGCCAAAAGATTTGTTGCCTTAAAGCTGGATACCTGAGTTGCAGACTTAGGAAGTACCGTAATGCCCAGTCCTGATGCAACCATGTAGCAAAGTGTCTCCAAAGAGCTTCCCTCGGCTACAGTTCTAATCGAAGCGTTTCCGTTAGAGTTTTTTCCAATCGCGGGGAGTGCATCTAGCACCTGATCTTTAAAGCAATGGCCATCACCAAGCAACAATACATTTTCGGCATTAATTTGTTCTGGGCTGACTTCAGAATGATTAGCCAGAGGATGATCTTTTGGCACGATGGCCATAAAGGGCTCTTCAAATAGCGGCTGAACGACCACATCGGATTCATTAAAAGGCAGGGCAACAATGATCACATCAACTTCACATTTACGCAGCCGCTGTCTCAGCGAGCTGGTATACCCCTCCTCAATAATTAGGGGCATATCGGGTGCATTATTTTGCAGCTTAGGAATGAAGCTCGGAAATAAATAGGGCCCAATGGTAAATATGGCGCCCACATGAAGCGGTACACTAAGTTGGTCTTTACCCAGCGTGGCTAAATCTTTAATGACAGCAGATTCTTCAAGTACCCTGCGCGACTGTTGCACAATTTTTTCGCCCACAGGGGTTGGTTGAACAAGACTTTTTGTCCGTTCAAATATTTCTACGCCAAGTTCAGACTCAAGCTTTTTGACCGCAATGCTCAATGTTGGTTGGCTTACATTGCATTGTTCGGCCGCTCTACCAAAGTGTTGAACCTTTGCTAGAACCGTCACGTAACGAAGTTCAGTCAATGTCATTTATATACCTCTTGGCGCTATAATAGTAAATTTTTATACTATATTCATTTTTAATAAATTATTTTACGTAAATTTTTCAGGGGAAGTTTAATTGAAAGTACTTTTTATTGGCTGTGGCGATATAGCTCAGCGAGCCGCTAGCGAAATGCAAGCTCGATATAAGTGCTTTGGTCTAAGGCGACAGCCTGATAATTTGCCAAATTACATACAGCCCATCAAAGGGGATGCGACGAATGCAGAGCAACTTCTTTCTGTAGCTTCTGAGGGCTTTGATATTTGGATTGCAACTATCACGCCGGGTGAATTTACAGAACAGGCTTATAAGGACTCCTATTTAGCCGTTGCAAAGTCTATTTCTTCTACAATATCTCAACTACAGAAAGCTCCAAGATTGGTACTTTGGGTTTCCAGTACCAGTGTTTATGGTGATTTTAAGGGTGATTGGGTAAGTGAACTAACCCAGCCTGAGCCGAACACATTTTCAGGAAAAATATTGCTGGCGGCTGAAAAAATCATTCAGCAGATCCCCTGTGAAACATCAGTTATTCGATTCTCAGGGATTTACGGGCCTGGGAGAACTCGGTTGCTTGGCCAGGTGTTGGCAGGAAAAGGCCGACCATCGAGTCCTGAGCAGTGGAGCAATCGCGTGCATGCCGACGACTGTGGCGGTATTTTGTCGCACCTGGTTGAATATGCCCTGTCTGGAAACCCTCTGTTGCCAGAATATTTGGCATCTGACTCTTCGCCAGTCACGCAACATGAGATACGCCGATGGTTGGCGGAACAGCTTACGGTGAGTTTAGTTGAGGAGGAGGTGAAGACGGGGTCCACTCGTCGTTGCGATAATAGCCGTCTGCTCGCATCCGGCTACCAGTTTAAATACCCCACCTTCAAGGAGGGGTATGGTAGTTTAATCAATGATAGAGATAGCTGATTGAGCTAGATAACTGCAATGCCATCCATTTCAATTTCTGCCCCCTTAGGGAGCTCTTTGACGCCAATTGCAGCTCGCGCAGGATAGGGTTCATCATATAGCTCTGCCATCACTTCATTAACCGCCGCGAAATTACTCAAATCGGTCAAGAAAATATTCAATTTAACGATGCCGCTAAGATCAGATCCTGCCGCTTTACAGACAGCGTCTAGATTGGCGAAGACCTGTCGTGCCTGCTGTTGAATGTCGCCATCAATCAGTTCCATGGTTTCAGGGTCGAGTGGAATTTGACCCGAAAGATAGATTGTATTGTTGACCTTGACTGCCTGACTGTAGGGGCCAATAGCAGCGGGTGCTTTTTCAGTATAAATATGTGCTTTATTAGACATCAATGATTCCTCAAACTTACTATTTGTTTTTAACTCGATAAACTTTTCGCACTGCGGCCAAACTTCTGGCACGACGGATAATATCAGCTAGATGCACGCGATTGCGCACGGTTAGAACAACATCAACAATACTGGTATAGGCGTCTTTTTCGGTGGTATTGATGGTTTCTATGGTGGCATCCTGTTCGGTTATTCGAGACGCAAGAGCCGCAATAAAGCCGCGTTCTGGCGTAAATTCAACTTTGATTTCTACAGGGAACTCTCCCTCTGCAGACAGCGACCAGCTCAGCGACATGCATTTTTCTGGATGATTGCGAATTTCTTTTAGGTTATGGCAGGACTCAAGGTGAATAACAAGTCCTTTACCTGGAGATACATGGCCTAAAATCGGGTCGCCAGGGATTGGGTGACAGCAGCGTGCATAATGCAAAATCAGGCTGTCAGATGAATCGATAACCACGGGCAGGGTAGCATTGCGTCGATCTTCAGGAATTTTTCGCTTGGAGGGCGGTATAAGAATATTTGCTACGGCAAATGGCACCTGATTACCCAGTCCAATCTGTTGGAGTACATATTCAAATGTAGGCGCAGAAGTTTCTTTTAAGAGTCGCTTAATCTGAGATTTTTTTAGACTATTGTATCTAGAGCCAAAGTTGGCCAGCGCTTTATCCAGCAATCGCTTACCGAGATCAACAGATTCGTCATGCTGCTGATTTTTTAAGAAATGACGAATAGCACTTCGTGCCTTTGCAGTGACAACAAAGTTTAACCAGTTAGGGTTAGGCTGTGCACCCTGAGTGCTAATAATTTCAATTTTTTGACCACTTTGTAGCTGTTCTGACAATGGTGTCAGTTCACCGTCAACACGGCAGGCAATACAGCTATTACCTAAATCAGTATGCACTGAATAGGCAAAGTCTACCGGTGTGGCCTTTGAGGGTAACTCGATGATCCTCCCTTTCGGGGTAAATACATAGATCTCATCTGGGAAAAGATCAGTTTTAACATGCTCTAAAAACTCAAGGGAATCACCGGCTTGTTGTTGCATCTCAAGCAGTCCTTGAACCCAGCGAATAGCTCGGCGTTGGCTGGCTTCTACAGTGCCCTCGCCTGCTTTGTATTCCCAGTGTGCAGCAATACCATAGTTGGCCATTGTTTCCATTTCGTGGGTTCTAATTTGAACCTCGATAAGAACTCCGTGCATGCCCACTAATACGGTGTGTAGCGATTGGTAACCATTGGATTTGGGTATTGCAATATAGTCTTTAAATTCACCGGGCACGGGTTTAAATATATTATGCATGATACCCAATGTGCGATAGCAATCATCGACTGAATTTACGATCAAGCGGAAGGCAAATACATCCATAATGTCGCGAAAAGATTTATGTTTATCGCGCATTTTTTTGTAGATTGACCAAAGATGCTTTTCGCGACCCTTAACTAAGGCTAAAAAAGATTCTCGCTCAAGGCGCACTTCAATAGCCTGATGAATTTCAGAAACAATCTCTTTGCGATTTTTACCGGCCGCTTTCAGGGCCTCGCGAAGGCGTCTATGGCGCAGAGGATACATAATGGCAAAACCAATATCCTCCAGTTCAATACGAATGTCGTTGATGCCTAGGCGCTGGGCGATGGGTGCATAAATTTCTAATGTTTCTCTGGCTATACGGCGGCGCTTTTCTGCGGGCAATACGCCTATGGTTCGCATATTGTGGAGTCGATCAGCCAGCTTTACCAAGACTACGCGTATATCTTTGGACATAGCCAAAGTCATTTTTTGAAAGCTTTCAGCCTGAAGCTGAGCCTTGGTTTCAAATTCAATTTCGTTGAGTTTACTAACACCATCAACCAGATCGGCAACAGTGCGCCCAAAGCGACGACTAATTTGCCCTTTGGTAACGCCGGTGTCTTCAATTACATCATGCAGTAGGGCAGCCATTAGACTTTCATGGTCGAGTCGCATATCAGCCAAGATATTGGCTACTGCTAGAGGATGGGTAATATAGGGATCACCACTCTGACGCAACTGTCCAGAGTGGCATTGTTCAGCGTACCTGTAGGCACGCTCAATTTTGGTGACTTCTTTAGGCTCAAGATAGTTGGAGAGCTTTTCGGTGAATACTGAAAGCACGGATCTATTACCCTCCTAGCCGCAAGACCAATTTAGCTGGCGTCTTGAGGAGCTTCTTCAGTGCTTTCTTCAGATTCTACGATTTCATAGTCGCGATCAATTTCTTGAAGAACCTCGGGGGTGATTAATCCCTGTTCAATCTCACGAAGAGCAATCACTGTGGGTTTATCATTTTCTGCGTCAATCAGTGGTGGTCGTCCATCAATAGCAATTTGGCGCGCGCGTTTAGAGCCTACCATCACTAGTTCAAAACGGTTATCAACATAATCTAAGCAATCTTCTACAGTAATACGAGCCATATTTATTCCGATATTTAAATGTATCTTGATGGCGATTTGCCATCGGGAGCCTATGATTTTACCTAATACTGGGCGCTACGACAATAAATCAATTAAGAGTTTTTCATGTCTCTGGCTATTTATTTCACAACGCTGTGCCTGAATGACGGTTTGAAGCTCCTGACAGGCAACTTCGAATTGATCATTTATGACTAAATAGTCAGCATCATTATAGTGGCTCATTTCTTCTTTTGCAGCGGCAACTCGCTGTTTGATTATGGCGTCTTCGTCCTGCCCACGACCTTTCAGGCGCTCAAAAAGTGCCTGTTGACTAGGCGGTAAAATGAAGATGCTTTTACTGCGGGGAAACTTGCTGCGAACCTGCTCTGCACCCTGCCAATCTATCTCTAAGATAACATCAATCCCTTGTTTCAGGCTGTTTTCAAGCCAATTCTGGGAGGTGCCATAAAAGTTACTATGAACTTTTGCGTGCTCTACAAACTGCTGGTTTTCTACCATAAGTTCAAATTGTTCGCAGGAGACAAAATGATAGTTAACACCGTCTTTTTCACCGGGTCGGGCTTTTCGGGTGGTGTGTGAAATTGAAACTTGAAGATTATCAAGCCTATCTAACAGCGCAGAAACCAGACTGGTTTTTCCTGCGCCGGAGGGGGCTGAAATAATAAAGAGTGTGCCAAGTGCCATAGTAAAATGTGTCGGGTTCTAAAATTATAGTGTCGAGTTTACATCAGTGAAAAAATAAATCTACGCTGGCCCTCTTTCCACCGTGTAAATGTTATTCAATATTTTGAATTTGTTCACGCATCTGCTCGATCAACACTTTTAACTCCACAGAAACCTGAGTGGTGGTGCTAGAAATAGATTTTGAGCCAAGGGTATTGGCCTCGCGATTAAGCTCTTGCATTAAAAAGTCTAGCCTTCTGCCAATAGATTCTTTGCTTTTTAGTGCCAGCCTGATTTCACTGATATGAGCTTCCAGGCGGTCTAATTCCTCGTCTACATCGGCACGATTGGCAATAATGACCATTTCTTGCTCAAGACGTTGCTCATCCATCTGCTCTTTTAGCTCATTAAGCTTTTCATGGAGGCGGGTTCTTTGCTGCTGCAGAATCTCGGGTAAATTTTCACGAACAATAGCAATCTGCGATTCAATTCCAGCGAGCCGCTGCTCAACCATTTCTGCCAGTTTGGCGCCTTCGCGCTCACGTCCCTCAAGCATTTGATCTAGGGCTAAGTCGAAGGCCTTTTTGCCGGCTTTGTTGACCTGTGAGGCTTCTATACTGGCATCTTTGATAACCCCGGGTAGCTGCATAATATCTACAGCCGATATGGGGGCTGCATCAGATAGCTTATTGGCAATTGCCTGAGCAATTTCAATATGTGACTGGGCTACTTCTAAGTCTAGGGTAGAGCCGGCATCTGAATGATTAAAGGCAATTTGCACTGAGCAGTCGATTTTTCCTCGAGTGAGTTTTTTGCGAGTCATATCGCGCAAGGCGGTTTCAGATTCGCGAAGAACGTCTGGCATTCTAAAGCCAACTTCTAGAAATCTATGATTAACCGATCTTAACTCACAGGTGATTGAACCCCAGCTATTTTCTTCGGTAATTCTGGCATATGCGGTCATGCTACGTGGCATAGTTGCTCCGAGTAATTTTTTATTTGGCGGTATTCTAACAAAGGCCGTTCAACAGGGGGAAGATTTGTTACAATTAGCAATTAACTTTCCGAATTTGTAACAGGATATAAAACATGACCAGACCTAGCGGGCGTCGTCCCGAACAGTTGCGCCAAGTAAAAATTACCCGAGAATATACTCAACATGCAGAAGGCGCGGTATTAGTTGAGTTTGGTAATACTAAAGTTATCTGTACTGCTACGGTTGAAAATAGCGTGCCAAGATTTTTGCGCGGCAAAGGTCAGGGCTGGATAACTGCCGAATATGGCATGTTACCAAGGTCGACCAATAGCCGCATGGGTCGTGAAGCGGCGCGCGGAAAACAATCGGGTCGTACTCAAGAAATTCAAAGACTGATAGGGCGCTCATTGCGTGCGGCGGTGGATCTTAAGCTGTTGGGCGAAAATACAATTTATATTGATTGTGATGTTATACAGGCTGACGGCGGTACTCGAACAGCGGCTATAACCGGCGGCTGTGTTGCACTGGTTGATGCGATTCGTTATTTACAGCGCGAAAAACTCATTAAAGAAGATCCGTTGTTGCATATGATCGCTGCCGTTTCGGTAGGAGTTTATAAGGGTTCAGCTGTTTTAGATTTGGATTATCCGGAAGATTCCAATGCAGAGACAGATATGAATGTAGTAATGGACGCTAATGGCGGCTATATAGAAATTCAGGGCACAGCTGAAGAAGCGCCGTTTTCTGGTGAGGCACTGACAGAAATGTTGCAGTTGGCTAATCAGGGGATTGCCGATTTGGTTCGTGTACAAAAGATGGCATTGGCTCAATAGGCTAAAATTGATCTATTCTTAAATAAATGGAATCAAAAGATTACTAACCCATGAAAACATACAAAGTAGAATTTATAGAAAATGCCATTGCTAATGGTGCGCTAAAATTTGGTCAATTTGAGCTTAAATCAGGTCGAACATCACCGCATTTCTTTAATGCAGGAGAGTTTTACAGGGGCTCCGCATTGGCGGCCCTGGGTAAATGTTATGCCACAGCTATTGTTGAATCAGGTATTGAATTTGATGTGCTTTTTGGGCCTGCCTACAAAGGCATAACCTTAGCGGCTGCAACCGCAATTGCACTGTCAGAGGATCATGGCATTGATGTGCCCTATTGCTTTAACCGCAAAGAAGCAAAGGCCCATGGTGAAGGGGGCTCTCTTGTCGGCGCGCCTCTTGAGGGTAAGGTACTTATCATTGATGACGTAATTACCGCAGGCACAGCCATTCGCGAAGTCATGGGAATTGTTGAGCAGGCAGGCGCTAAGGCTGCCGGCGTAGTGATTGGTCTGGATCGAAAAGAACGTGGAAAAACAGATAAGTCTGCTATCCAAGAAGTTGAAGAGCAGTTTGGAATTCCTGTGGCAAGTATTGTGGATATTGATGATATTTTGCGTTATCTAGAGAAGCAGTCAGAAAATCAAGCGTTGGTAGCTAAGATTGATGCCTACCGTCAGCAATACGGTGTTTAATCGGCCCTGCCAAAGATTGTTTCTGAAAGAGCCGACCACTGTTGTTGCCAGTGAGTGGTTGGCGCCTGTTTAAAGTCACTGCGAACAAACTGACTGATCTTACCCTCTAGCAGACTCATCATAAGATCTACCGCAATAGTTATAGAGGGTTTGATATCCAGCTGTTGGCTAAGTTCGGCTTCTCTAAGAATTTGTTTTAGCTGAGTCTCAAGGCGGTTAAAAAGCTGTGCGACCCGCTGTTGTAGTCTTTCGTTCTCGCCAGCTAAGGCATCACCATTAAGTAGGCGACTTATACCTGGGTTTTTTTCAGCAAAAGCCAGCGTTAAACTAATAATTCTGTAGCACTGATTAATTGCATCGGGTTCGTCATTAAGTATGCCATTCACTCGAGCAAAAATAGTTTCTTCAATAAACCCTATCAGGCTCTCAAACATGCGCGTTTTACTGGGGAAGTGCCGATATAGGGCCGCTTCAGAGCATTTGAGCTCGGCGGCTAGAGCGGCCGTTGTGATGCGGCCGCGAGAAGACTCCAGCATTAAGGCTAGAGCCTGAAGAATATCCTGAGATCTAGCGCTTCGCTTGGCTACCATCCGTCGTCTCCGTTTACTGCTTGTTGGTAATCAGGGTGCCAACACCCTCGTCGGTAAATAGCTCCAACATAACAGCATGATCAACCCGACCATCGATAATATGGGATGCCGCAACACCCGTATTAACCGCATCTAGCGCGCATTGAATTTTAGGGAGCATACCTCCATAGATGGTACCGTCAGCAATTAATTCATCAACTAGTTGGACGTCTAGGCCGGTAAGCACTTTGCCTTGTTTATCTTGTAATCCCGCCACATTAGTTAGAAGCATTAATTTTTCCGCATCAAGTACCGAGGCCACTTTTCCTGCGACTAGATCGGCATTAATATTGTATGAGGCGCCATCACTGCCTACCCCAATAGGGGCAATAACCGGGATGTAGTCGCTTTTTAGCAACATATCAATAACCGTTTTATCGATCGATTCAACTTCGCCTACCTGGCCTATATCGATGATTTCTGGTGCCGACATCTCGGGAGTCTGCTGAGTAACCATCAGCTTCTTAGCCTTGATCAGTCGACCATCCTTGCCTGTTACGCCAAAGGCTCTGCCGCCGGCGCTACTAATTAGATTGACTATTTCTTTGTTAATGGTTGCGCCCAAAACCATTTCAACGGCATCCATGGTTTTGCTGTCAGTGACACGCATGCCATTGACGAATTTAGATTCAATTGAAAGACGCTTAAGCATTTCACCAATTTGCGGCCCGCCACCATGAACCACAACGGGATTGATGCCGACCGCCTTCATTAAAACAATATCGCGAGCAAAGCTTTGCTTAAGGCGATCATCGACCATGGCATTGCCGCCATATTTGATAACCACGGTTTTTCCAGCAAAACGCTGAATATAGGGTAAGGCTCTGGATATTACCTTGGCGGTAGTTTCAGCTTGTTCTCGATTTAATGACATGGCTATAAATAGTCTTCCACATTGTTTATAAAGGGTGTGAGTTCAGTAGCAAACAGCTTCTTAATACGCGCTAATTCTTCTCGGTTTTCAGCTTCAAAGCGCATAGTAAGATAGGCTGAGGTGTTGGATGCTCTAATTAAACCCCAGCCTTGTGCGTATTCTACCCTTAGTCCATCAATAGTGTTAACTTTAGCGCCTAAAAAATGACATTGGCTAGTGATGTTGTCAATCAGCTTGAATTTTTCAGTCTCTGAAACGGGAATTAGTATTTCTGGTGTATCAGTGCAAGGGGTGAATTCCTTGAGAATCTCGTCTAAATCTTTATCAGAGTCACTTAATATTTCTAGCAGGCGTATGGCGGCATAGATTCCATCATCAAATCCATGCCAGCGATCATTAAAGAAAATATGCCCGCTAAATTCACCGCCAATAAGCGCATCTGTCTGGTTGACGGCTCGTCTGACGTGCGAGTGACCGGTTTTACACATCACCGGCACACCGCCATTGTCAGTAATCAGTTGGCTGAGTCGATTGCTGCTTTTAACATCAAAAACCACCTTGGTTTTTGGATGCTGGCGCAAAATATCCTCAGCAAAAATCATCATTAGCTGATCTGGCCAGACAATGGCTCCACTGCCTGTAATAACCACCAGTCGATCGCCATCGCCATCGAGAGCAAAGCCTAGGTCCGCTTTATTAGCGGCCACGGTTTCTATAAGCGGTAATAGGTTTTTCTCGTCCGAGGGATTAGGGTCATGGTTGGGAAATTCGCCATCAGGCGTGCAAAAAATGGGTGTAAAATCGTAGCCTAGCTGAGTGAAAAGCTGCTCAGCCAGTGGCCCTGCAACTGCATTGCCGGCATCGATAACGATTTTGAAGTGATTCTTTGCGTTACAATTTTGGGTAATTGCGTCAAGATATGACTTGGACATATCCACAGTCTTTAACTGGCCCATTTGAGCTGGTTTTGGGCTTGATAAATGCATGAGCTGCTTTAGTTTTTGCAGAGTATCGCCATCAATAACCTCATCGCGAACAACAACTTTAAAGCCATTGTATTGTTTCGGGTTGTGGCTGGCGGTAATCATAATGCCCAGATCTGCTTGATCGCCGCAATGAATAGAATAGTTTACAACCGGTGTGCTAACAGCCCCGAGGTCAATAACATCCATGCCTTGATTGAGCAGGCCTTGGCAAAGGGCAATAGAGAGATCTTCTGAATTCAGGCGGCAATCTCTGCCGACATAGATGGCGTTATGGTTCCTGCCTTTGAACATTATCGCAAGCGCCGCGCCAAGGCGAGCGGCAAATTCGGCTGTTATTTGTGTATAGGCAAGCCCGCGAATGTCGTAATCGCGAAATACTTCATCGGGCAGCTGTTCAAGTGTTGGCGCTTGGCTCACAATAAAATTTTCTCAGTTACCTAGAATCTATGATTCTATCTTAGTTGCCAGTAACGCTACTAAGTCTCTGGCTAATTGGGCTTTGTTGCATTTACTAAAGTGATGGGTTGATTCTTGCTCCACCCACAGGGCCTCGTTGTCATCCGAATTGAAACCAATGTCCTCCCGCGAAACATCGTTGGCAATAATGGCATCTAATTTTTTGCTGGCTAACTTTTCACGGGCATATTGCTCAACTTTCTGAGTTTCTGCGGCGAACCCTAAAACAAACAACTTAGGGTTATTTTCCTTAACGATGCTCACAATATCCGGTGTTTTCGCTAAATTTAGCGTCATTTTATCGGATTTTTTCTTAATTTTTTGATCAGAGGTTTCAGTTATATAGTAGTCTGCTACTGCGGCTGCAGAAATAAATATATCGGTTCCCTTAGCTGCTTCTGTGGCTGCTTCAAGCATTTCATTGGCAGAGGTAACGCTAATCAGCGTGCATCTGTCTGGCTGTTTAAGAGACACTGGCCCTGAAATAAGTATGACTTCAGCCCCGGCGTCAATCATTGCGTCAGCAATGGCATAGCCCATTTTTCCTGAGCTATGATTGCTAATATATCGCACAGGATCTATAGCCTCGCGGGTGGGACCAGCGGTAATCACGACTTTTTTACCCGTCATTTCACCGGTTTTAAACACTGAGCCAACTTGTCTTACGATCGTCTCAGGTTGCGGAAGCCTTCCGGGACCAACATCACCACAGGCTTGAATGCCGTTGTCAGGCTCTAGAATGATCACTTCACGCTGTTTGAGGCTTTCAATATTTTGTTGAGAGGCGCTGTTTGACCACATAGCCTGATTCATGGCGGGGGCTATCATTACGGGTGCTGTAGTTGCCAAGCAGATTGAGCTCATTAGGTCATTGGCACTTCCTTGGTTTAATGTGGCCACAAAATTCGCCGTTGCAGGTGCAATCAGAACAAGATCAGCCCAGCGTGCTAGCTCAATATGGCCCATAGCAGCTTCGGCCTCGGGATCCAGTAAATCCGTATGCACTGGGTTACCACTTAGAGCCTGAAGTGTCAGGGGGCGAATAAACTCCTGAGCCGATTCGCTCATTACAACACGAACTTCGGCACCCTCATCTTGAAGACGACGCGTAATTTCAGCGCTCTTATAGGCTGCAATGCCGCCAGTGATGCCTAAAATAATGCGTTTTTGTGACAGACTACTCATTAATACTCCAAACAGAGCTTCAATTTGAGGCTAAGATAACATTTCGAGACAAAATTCTATAGTAGAAAAGGACTTGCTGTGTCTATAAGGCAATGGCCGCTGGATGATAGGCCAAGAGAGAAATTGCTAAAAAAAGGACCGGATGCGCTCACCAATGCTGAGTTATTGGCTATTTTTTTAAGGGTGGGTTATCGGGGTGTGGATGCAAAATCTATGGCACAGTCACTACTTGATGAGTTCGGTGGGCTGGCGCCATTGCTAGCCGCAGACAAAGCAGAGTTTTGCAAAAGTAAGGGGCTTGGGGAGGCAAAATATTGTCAGCTACAGGCTAGCTTAGAGCTCACCAAGCGATATTTAAGTGAACGGCTTACGATTAATGATGTTTTTAGCAGTCCAGATGAGGTCATGGATTACTTGGCGGTACAGATGCGCGATTATCATCGTGAGGTTTTTGTGATGCTGAGTCTAGATACTAAACATAGATTGATCGACTTTTCTGAGCTATTTCAGGGGACTATTAATTCGGCCAGCGTTTATCCTAGAGAAGTATGTAAAGTGGCGCTGCAAAAAAATGCTGCTGCCGTTATTGTGGCGCACAATCATCCCAGTGGAAATGCTGAGCCAAGCAAAGCAGATATTTCTATTACCAAAAAGTTAAAGGCCGCCCTAGGTATTTTAGATATTAAGCTGCTAGATCATTTTGTGATTGGCAAGGGAGAAATCGTTTCATTAGGCCAGCTAGGTAAGCTTTAGATTGCTTGTTGTCGAAGGACGAGCCCTAGACACTTATTGTCTTAAGTATTTGAAAAAAACAGCTGTTGGCAAAAAACAGCCCATTTATGGGTTAATTATCGCTTTTTGTTTGCTTCAAGATAGCCTTTCTGGTATAAAACGCGCCTCCTTAAAAGTCGGCCTGTAATTAAGGTTGTTGGGAAATAAATTCAAGTAGCTTTTGAGTATTGCTCAAAGCACAAACAGCAAACAAGAGGCAGCAACAATGTCTAAAGTATGTCAGGTCACGGGTAAGCGCCCAATGGCTGGAAATAACGTATCTCACGCGAAGAACAGAACACGTCGTCGCTTTGAGCCAAACTTGCACACACATCGTTTTTGGATTGAGTCTGAAAAAAGATTCGTTAAATTGCGCGTATCAACAAAAGGCATGCGCATTATTGATAAAAATGGTATCGAAAACGTTCTTGCCAGCCTTCGTGCTAACGGCGAGAAAATCTAGAGGATCCAGAAATGGCTAAATCATCTCGAGAAAAAATCCGCTTAGTGTCTAGCGCTGGTACAGGACACTTTTATACTACGGACAAAAACAAGCGTAACACGCCTGACAAGATGGAGATCAAAAAATACGATCCAACCATCCGTAAGCACGTTATCTATAAAGAAGCTAAAATTAAGTAGTTTATGTTTGGCTTTCTGCCTTACTTTAAAGTTCTTGGCTGAATGAATAGAAAAGCTCTGACATTGTCAGGGCTTTTTAACTAAATTCATCACCATTTTTATATGGTGTCTTAGTCAGCTAGTACATTCTCTGCTTGAAGTCCTTTTTGGCCATCGACAACTTCCATAGTAACGGCTTGTCCCTCTTTCAAAGATTTGAAGCCTTCAGCTTGGATGGCACTGTGGTGAACAAATACGTCACTTCCGCCTTCCTGCTCAATAAAACCAAAACCTTTACTATCATTAAACCACTTTATAGTGCCAGCAACTCTTTCACCTGACATAACAACCTCTCTTAAAATACCACAGCATCAAAATATGATGCTTTAAACAACAGTCCTTACAGACTGAATAAACACTTTGAACTCATGTTTTTATTATTAAACCCAAAGATCTCCGAAGAGAGTAAAATTTAGGAAAATTCCACATTTCATTAACAATCAGTTTATTGCTTTTTACTGATTTTTGCTAATTTGGGGCTATTTTGTTCATTAAAAGGTGTTTTTAGGGGTGTTTTAGCCTTTAAATGCTGCATTATGGTTTTTTTTGCAAAATGTAATTGAGACAGTAAAAAAGAAAACAAATATTTGATGCAAGTGGCATTATGAATCCTGACAAAGTGCTGGATGCGTAATTCGTGGCAACAGGAGAAAAACTTTTGAATATTAAGCAGGGAATATACAGACATTTTAAGGGTAATAAATACCATATCCTAGGTGTCGCTCAGCACAGTGAAGATGGGTCTACTCTGGTAGTCTATCGCCCGATGTATGGCGCTGGAGACCTATGGGTGCGTCCAGTTGAGATGTTTCTTGAGGCAGTTGAGTTGAATGGTCAGCAGGTGCCAAGGTTTGAGTTCTTGGAGCAGGTTGAGCAGTGATATTTATTACCCGATCTATTTCAATTCCCCTTGAGGAAATTGAATTAACGGCTATTCGTGCAAGTGGCCCTGGTGGTCAAAATGTGAATAAGGTATCGTCCGCGGTTCATCTGAGGTTTGATATTAACAATTCTTCGCTGCCGGATGCCTTTAAGCAGAGATTGCTGGCTCTGAAGGATCAGCGTATTACCAAAGATGGCGTTATAATTATTAAGGCACAGCAGTTTCGACGCTGGGAAAAGAACCGATCGGCTGCCCTTGAGCGACTTAAAAGATTGGCCCAATCTGTGGCCGCATTACCCAAAGCGCGCAAGGCAACAAGGCCTACTTTTAGCTCTCAAAGAAAGCGGCTGGACAAAAAATCGCAACATGGACAAAAGAAAGCGATGCGCTCGAAGCGCATTGATCACTAATGGTTGAGGAAAACTCCATGGAAAACCCAAAGCCCCATGCCTTTGAGTCGCTAACTCCCGATTCAATAATGGACGCCGTTGAAAGCTGCGGTTTTATCACTGACGGCAGGTTGTTGGCGCTAAATAGTTATGAGAACAGGGTTTATCAGGTGGGTATTGATGAATCTGTGCCCCTAATTGCAAAATTTTATCGGCCTAATCGCTGGACTGATGCGCAAATTTTAGAGGAGCATCAGTTTTGTTTTCAATTGCAGGGCCAAGAATTACCGGTGGTTTGCCCAGTAGTAAATGATCAAGATTCTTCATTATTTACGCATCAGGGCTTCAGGTTCTCGCTGTTCCCTCGCCGAGGGGGTTATGCTCCAGAGTTGGATAATCTGGATAATCTATTAATTTTGGGTCGTCTTTTAGGTCGCTTTCATGCCATAGGCGCTACCCAGCCTTTTGATTCTCGTCCCAAATTAGATATTCAAACATTTGGATGGGAGTCATTTAATATCATTAGCGAACAATTTATCCCCTCAGAGTTGCGCGCTGCTTACGACTCCCTAGTACCCGATGTGTTAAATCGATGCCAGGCCATTTTTGATGATTTTGGCGAACCTAATTGGATTAGAGTGCATGGCGACTGCCATTCAGGAAATATTCTCTGGCGTGATGATAATCCTCATTTTGTTGATTTTGACGATGCTCGGATGGCCCCAGCGGTGCAAGATTTGTGGATGCTGTTATCCGGTGATAGAAATGAACAAAAGGCTCAAATGACAGAACTCATTGAGGGCTACAGCGAATTCCATCATTTTGAGCTGCGTGAATTAAAGCTTATCGAGGTGCTGAGAACATTGCGAATTATTAACCATAGCGCCTGGATTGCCCGTCGCTGGCAGGATCCGGCGTTTCCTCGAGCCTTTCCTTGGTTTAACTCACCACGTTATTGGAGTGACCAGATTTTGACACTTCGTGAACAATTTGCGGCTTTGGATGAACCTCCGCTGGAAATTGTTCCGTAAGCAGTCTAATTTATACATAAATGAAGTAATTTAATTATGCATTAAATTTGCATTAACTTTATGTCAATTCAACAGTAAAATGTATGCTGTATTTAGTTTAAATTTTAAGTAATAAATAGAGGTGCGATGTGAGCGATTTTCCTGCAGAGTTAAAATATGCAAATAGCCATGAATGGGCGAGATTAGAAAGTGATGGAACGATTGTTGTTGGTATTACTGATCATGCTCAAGACGCATTGGGTGATATTGTATTTATTGAGCTTCCAGAGATTGGAGTCGAGGTTACTGCAGGCGCAGAAGTTGCGGTTGTTGAATCGGTTAAGGCGGCATCGGATATTTACTCGCCTATTACCGGTGAGGTGGTTGAGGTTAATTCTGGTCTAGAGGATCAGCCGGAATTAGTGAATGGCAGTCCCTATGAAGATGGCTGGTTGTTTACTGTTCGTGTTGATTCAGAAAAAGACTATTCTGCCTTGCTAGATGCAGAGGGTTATAAAGGGCTAGTTGAAGAAGCCTAAGCTAAAGGGCTAATTGAATTTAGTCTCTGAGTGAGATTATTTCCCATTTTCTTGACTCGGCTTGCGCTTTTAGCGCCGAGTCAGGATCTACGGCCACTGGGTTTGAGACTTCAAGTAACAGTGGTAGGTCATTAATAGAGTCAGAATAGAAATAACTCTGATCGTCCGTTTCTCCCTGCTCTTTGAGCCACTGATTAAAGCGTATAACTTTACCTTCCTTAAATGTCGGTATTCCCGATACCTTGCCGGTGTAGTTGCCATTTATTTCTTCTAAGTCAGTGGCAATAATTTCATCAATGCCAAGCCACTGGCAAATGGGCTCAACAATAAAACGATGGGTTGAAGTGATAACTAAAAGACGGTCCCCTGCCTCGCGGTGTGCCTTAATAAGCTCTTCAGCCTTGCTGAGCTTCATTGGTTCTATCACGCTTACCATGAACTCTTGGTGTAATTTCTGAAGCTCTTGTCGTGGAATTTTTGTCAGTGGCTCAAGAGAAAACTCTAAATAAGCAAAAATATCTAAACACCCCGCCTCATAATCTGCATAGAAGCGGTCATTCATTTGTTTGTAATGTTGCGGATCTACTAGGCGCTTTTCGACCATAAATTCACCCCAGCCATGATCGCTATCGCCGGCTATCAGTGTGTTATCGAGATCAAAGATGGCTAGTGCCATAGGAGAGGTCCGGTTGAATGGTTTGGGTTTATATGGGCGCCAAGCATAGCCTCCCTATCGCAATCGCTCAAGAGAAAATTGCTGAGTCCTCGCGACTGTGGAACAATGGGGCTTTATGTATAACATTTGGTGGTATTTTTAAATTGGTTGATAAAGACGGATTTCGCGCTAATGTGGCCATGGTGATCAGCAATGGTCGCGGCCAAATTTTGCTGGCTAAAAGAGTGGGCCAAAAAGCTTGGCAGTTTCCTCAGGGAGGAATTGACCAAGGAGAGTCTGCTCAGCAGGCATTGTTTCGTGAGCTATACGAAGAAGTTGGGCTCAAGTCAGAGGATGTGAAAATTGTTCAGCAATGCAAGCGCTGGCTTCGTTATCATATTCCTGAAAAGATGCAGCGTAAAAATGTTACGCCACGCTGTATTGGGCAAAAGCAACGTTGGTTCTTTTTACAGCTGGTGAGTGATCAGAAAAAGATTGATTTTAATGCAACCGGCCATCCAGAATTTGATGCTTGGGAATGGGTAAGTTATTGGTATCCTATTAATCAGGTGGTTTCATTTAAGCAGAATGTATACCGACAGGCGTTGGCGGAATTTGCGCCAATCAACGCTCGGTTTCAAAAGCGGAGAAAGCGCGATTAGATGAATATACTCGACTCTCTTAAAACCATCTTCCAAGAGGTTAATGCTGCTCGAAGCCTGCCCGAGGTGCTGACAATCATTGTCACCGAGGTTCAGGCCGCGATGAATGCAGAGGTCTGTTCTGTTTATCTGTTTGATGAGACAGATAGCCGCTATGTATTAATGGCAACCAAGGGTCTGCGCCAGGAATCTATTGGCAAGGTGCGTTTGCAGATGGGTGAGGGTCTGGTAGGTTTAGTGGCAGCCAAAGAAGAGCCGCTAAATTTACAGAATGCCGATAAACATCCCAATTTTGTTTTTTTTGAGGAGATTGGTGAGGATATTTACCACTCATTTCTTGGTGTGCCGATTATTCATCACAGAAAGGTTTTGGGTGTTCTGGTCTTGCAGCAGCAAACCGAGAGGCGATTTGCTGCAGAAGAAGAGGCCTTTATGGTTACGGTCTGTGCCCAGCTTTCTGGGGCAATTGCTCACGCTGAGGCGACAGGTGCATTAAGCAAGTTAGCTTCGGCGGGAAGAGGTAAAAGTAAAGAGGCTATATTCCATGGTATAGCCAGCTCACCCGGCGTTGGTATTGGTCGCGCTGTATTGGCACAGCAAACTATGGATTTGGCTTCCGTGCCCGAAAGATACACGGAAAACTCTGAAGCAGAGGTGGCAATATTTCGAGAGGCCTTAAAATCCGTCAAGCAGGACATGCGCGATTTGGGTGTCGGGCTAGAAGGCAAGCTTAGCTCAGAAGAGCTTGCGCTGTTTAATGTTTACATCAGCATGCTAGATGATGATTCACTGGGTGGTGAGGTAATTAACGCTATACAGATGGGGCAAACGGCGCAGAGCGCTTGGAGCTCAGTGATCTTGAAGCACGTCCGAACCTTCAGGCATATGGAAGACCCCTATTTGCGAGAGCGTGCGTCAGACGTTGAGGGGTTAGGGAAAAGAGTATTGGGTTACTTGCAACAAACCAGTGAGAAAAAAGGGCCGTTGCCCAAGCGCATTGTTTTGATTGGTGAGGATTTGTCCGCTACCGCCCTAGCTGATATTCCGGTTGAGCGTTTAGTGGGTATTGTTTCGCTTAAAGGCGCTAGCAACTCGCATATGGCCATTGTTGCTCGTGCCCTAGGGATTCCTGCGGTTATGGGCGCACTGGATATGCCCTGTGCAGAGCTTGAAGGCAAAGAGCTCATTGTAGACGGATTTTCAGGTAATGTGATTAGCCAAGCCACGCGCACCTTGAAGCGTGACTATGTTCAGCGTCAGCGTGAAGAGCAAATTATCATTAAAGATTTGCAGAAATTACGCGATGTGCCCTGTAAAACAACCGATGGCTTTGATTTTGCTCTCTGGGTTAATACAGGATTGCGTAACGATAACGTTCAATCATTGCGCAGTGGTGCGGCGGCAGTAGGGCTATTTCGAACAGAAATTCCTTTTATATTGCGTTCTAGTTTTCCTACAGAAGATGAGCAGGTAGCTGTTTATCGGGAGCATCTAGAAACCTTTGCGCCCAGACCAGTTACCATGAGAACCCTTGATATTGGTGGCGATAAAGACTTGCCCTATTTCCCAATCGAGGAAGAAAACCCATTTCTTGGGTGGCGTGGAATAAGGATTTCTCTCGACCATCCAGAGATTTTTCTGGTGCAAATCAGAGCGCTTTTAAGAGCCAGTGAGGGGCTAAATAACCTGAAAATTATGCTGCCTATGATCAGTAATCTTTCAGAGCTTGATGCCGCGCTTGCCTTAATTCATAGGGCTTACAGAGAGCTAACTGAAGAAGAAAACTATAACCTTAAGCTGCCACCCTTGGGCGCTATGATTGAGGTGCCGGCTGCAGTTTATCAGGTAAAAGAGATTGGTAGCCGCGTTGACTTTATGTCTGTGGGTACCAATGATTTAACACAATACTTGCTAGCGGTTGATCGGAACAATCCTCGTGTGGCTGAGATCTATGACTCTCTTCATCCCAGTGTATTAAGGGCGTTAAAAAGTATTCAAGAGCAAGCGGTCTCGGTGGATTGCCAGCTCAGTGTCTGTGGTGAAATGGCAGGTGATCCTGTCTCTGCTGTGGTGTTGATGGGGCTGGGTTATAAGAATCTTTCCATGAGCGCCAGCTCATTGCTTAGGGTTAAATCCTTAATGCTTAAAGTCAGTCGAGAAATGGCAGAAGACTGGGTCGATGAAGCGCTTTGTTTGTCAGATGCTGCTTCGGTCGGGCGCTATATGTCTGAGGCGCTAGCGCCATACACATTAAAACAAAGCAAATTGGCCTCCTAGTGGCGCCAGGATTTCAAACTCCTTATAGAAGAGGCGGTCATAAACCGCTATGATTTGCGCTGAATTTATTTTGAGTCCATCTTCATGATTATGCATCCAGATATTGATCCTGTGGCGATCAGCCTAGGACCGTTGCAGATTCACTGGTATAGCCTAATGTATCTTATGGCATTCGCCTGCGCCTGGTTTATTGCTATGCGAGCAAGCCAGCGCACCTGGTCGCCCGTTAAGAAAACCCAGGTAGAAGATTTAATTGTCTATGGCGCCTGGGGTGTTTTGTTGGGCGGCCGCTTGGGCTATATGTTTTTCTACAGTTTTGACAAATGGGTAGCAGACCCTTCCATGCTATTTCGCCTGTGGGAAGGCGGCATGTCCTTTCATGGTGGCCTGCTAGGAGTTATTTTGGCAATCTACATTTATGCCAGAAAGCATCGACTGCCCTTTTTGGCAGTAGGCGATTTTGTGGCTCCATTAGTGCCTACTGGTTTATTATTTGGGCGCCTAGGGAATTTTATTGGACAAGAGCTTTATGGGCGAGCTACAGAGGGCCCTTGGGCTATGCTTTTCCCTTCAGATCCGTTACAGATGGGAAGGCATCCATCGCAACTATACGAAGCGTTCTTAGAAGGATTGGTTCTATTTTTTATAGTCCACTTTTATGCAAGAAAACCAAGACTATTTGGCGAAGTAAGCGGCGTATTTTTAATAGGCTATGGCGCCTTCCGCTTTATGGTTGAATTTGTTCGTCAGCCAGATGCACAGTTCGCCGGGCAGTCAGCGGTATTTGAAGCCTTTAATTGGATGACCAGAGGACAAACACTCTGTGTGCCAATGATTCTTTTAGGCTTGTGGTTACTCAGAAAATCACTTCCATTGGTGGGTAAAAAACTTAAATCGCCAGCTTAAACTTCTGGCTAGAGGGTGTAGAGCAAAGAATGAAACAGTACTTAGATTTAATCAGCCATATAGCTGATAACGGGGTTTTTAAAGGGGATCGAACCGGCACTGGGACGCTTAGTGTGTTTGGCTATCAAATGCGCTTCGACCTGCAGCAAGGCTTCCCTTTAGTGACGACCAAAAAGGTCCACCTAAAGTCGATTTTGCATGAATTATTATGGTTTATTAAAGGCGATACCAACATTCGTTACCTAGTAGAAAATGGCGTGGGCATATGGAATGAATGGCCCTACCAAAGCTGGTTGCGACAAACTGGCGCTGATCAAAAATTTGAAATGCATTCTGATGAATGGAAGGTGGGGCTTAAGGAGTTCGTTGAGCGCATCAAAACAGACGAAGATTTTGCGCAGCAATATGGCGAGTTAGGTCCGGTTTATGGTCGTCAGTGGCGTAATTTTGAGGGCGTAGATCAGTTATCACAAATTATTGATGATATTAAATCAAACCCTGATTCAAGACGCTTGATTGTGTCAGCTTGGAATCCAAAGGACATTCCGGTAATGGCTAAATCTGGGCTGCCACCCTGTCATAGCTTATTTCAGTTTTATGTATCCGAAGGCAAGTTGTCATGTCAGCTATATCAGCGTAGCGCAGATGTATTTTTGGGGGTGCCATTTAATATTGCATCCTATGCCGCCCTAACAATGATGGTCGCTCAGGTTACTGGCCTAGAGCTCGGTGATTTTGTACATAGTTTTGGCGATGCTCATCTTTACACTAATCATAAGGACCAGATCAAAGAGCAGCTGAGTCGAGAACCATTGCCGCTGCCCACCTTAAAAATTAATCCTCAGGTCAATAATCTGTTTGATTTTGTTTATGATGACTTCGAGTTGGTTGACTACCAGTCATATAGCGCTATTCGGGCGCCTGTTGCGGTATAGGAGAGATTATGAAAATTGCACTTATTGTGGCGGCTAGCCAAAACAATGTGATTGGCTTGGATAATCAATTGCCCTGGCATCTGCCTGAAGATCTGCAGTACTTCAAGTCTGTGACTATGGGTAAGCCGATTTTGATGGGTCGCAAAACCTATGATTCCATTGGCCGGCCGCTTCCGGGACGAGCTAATATAGTTCTGACGCGCGACGCTAACTGGACGGCTGATGGGGTAGAAGTTGTCAATGATTTGGATTCAGCAATAGCAGCTTCTAAAAAAGCCTGCGCAGCCGCAGGTTCTGACGAGCTAATGATTATTGGCGGCGAGCAAATTTATCGGAAATTCTTACCTGTTGCCAGCAAGCTTTATCTTACCAAGGTTGAAGCTGAAATTGAGGGAGATGCCTATTTTCCTGCTATTGATTCAACTCAATGGCAACAGGTAGCAGAAAAAATACCAGAAAAAGTTGGTAATTACAGTTATCGTTTTGTGGTTTTAGAGCGAATAGCTGGATTGTCATAAAAAGACTAAATTTCCGCGCTAAAGTTGTGTTAATATTGCGCTATTACTGCAATTAAGTATGTTTTATTTATAAGAAAATATACCAAGCTGCATTGATTATTGGCTTAAAGACTGTTAGAAAGTCTAACCAAGAAATTAAGCGCTCAACAAGCTGCTACAGGGTTCCGTTGAGCTAGACCATGTAACTAATCTGATAGACCCAATGAGGGAACTATGAAAAAGCAATCATTGATAGCACTGGCACCAATGGCCATTTTTGCTTTCGCTATGAGTGCTATGGCGGAAGAAACCGCTGTAGTCGAGCGTACAGCAGAAGTAAGCGAAATTTTAAATGCTGGGGCTGAAAAGGTTCAGGCGGCAAAAAAATCTCAAGTCACCGTTGATCGTATAGCGGATCAAACTGATGGTTTGCTCCAAGAGTTCAAGCAGGTGAACAAACAAATTGAATCTCTAAGAGTGTATAACTCGCAACTTGAGCGTCAAATCGTCAGCCAAAAGCGCATGATGGTTGAGCTTGAAGAGTCTATTGAGAATGCTACCGTTATTGAGCGCGGCATTTCGCCTCTTATGGCAAATATGCTAGATGCCCTTGAGGACTTTGTCGGTCTGGATATGCCGTTCAAGCTTGAGCGTCGCCAACAAGCGATTGCGGAACTTTATGTCAATCTTGATAGCGCCAAGTTCTCTGCAGCTGAAAAGTTCCGACAGATTCTTGAGGTTTATGATATTGAGTCTGACTACAGTCTTTCAATGGAAGCCTACACTGATCAGATCGATCTGAATGGTGATGGTTCTTTGGTGGAGGTTCAAATACTAAGAATCGGTCGTGTTGCTTTGACCTATCAAAGCAAAGACAAATCTAGAGTGGGTGTTTGGGACAAAAATTCTAAAAGTTGGCAGCCGCTTGGCTCTGAATATCGTCGCGCTGTAGATCAAGCAATCCGCATCGCGGTTAAACTAGCGCCTCAGGATGTTATTGAAGTGCCGATTACAGCTCCGGAGACAGCACAATGAAAACTAAAATGATAAATATTTTCGTAGCATTTTTTGCTGTAGCGGCGCTATCAACTCCTGTGGTAGCAAGTGAAGCAAAAAGCCTTGTAGAACTGCTGGACATGATTGAATCAGCTAAGATTTCAGAAACAGCTGAATCTCGTCAACGCGAAGCTGACTTTTTGAAAGACCAGCGCAAACAGAATCAGTTGCTAAAGGGTGCTAAAAATACCAAAGCTGAAGAAGAGCGTCGTTCTGATCGACTTGAGCAGATTATTCGTGATAACGACGTTATTTTGGCTGCACTTCGTGAACAACGTGATAAGCGTTTGGGCTCACTTAAGGAGCTATTCGGTCATCTTACGGGTACAGCGGGTGATTTAAGAGCCAAAATTGATCAGTCGATAGTCAGCACGCAGATTACAGGTCGAACCGAATTTTTAGATGACTTAATTGCAAAAATGAGCAGCGACACCAAGCTTCCATCAATTGAAGATATTGAAAAGCTTTGGTATGAGCAGCAGCGTGAAATGATCGAAAGCGGCCGCGTAGTTAAGTTTAACCGCACCGTTATTTTAGCTAATGGCGAGCCGGCAGAAATGGAAGTTGTTCGTGTGGGTGCTTACAACCTTGTTGCTGACGGCATGTACCTTGAGTACAACCCTGCCTCTGGTCTAGTTTCTGAGTTGACTCGTCAGCCATCAGGTTTCAGCGGTGGTGCAGAAGATCTTCAAGAAGCCACTTCAGGGTTTACTAAAGTTGGTCTAGATCCAACAGGTCCATTTGGCGGAGGCCTTCTAGCGGCATTAATCAACGCGCCAACTTTAATTGAGCGCTGGCACTTTGGTGGCATCGTAGGCTATGTAATTACTGCTGTATTTATCTTTGCAATTATTTTGGCCGCATGGCGCTTCTTTGTTCTATTTGGAATGTCGCGTGCTGTTAAAACCCAGCTGGCTAACAACACTTCCAATACTGGAAACCCACTAGGGCGAGTATTGAAAGTAGCCGGTGATAACCCAGGTTTAGATGCCGAGTCTCTCGAGCTGAAGCTTCATGAGGCGGTCTTAAAAGAAAGACCCGAAATTGAGTCTGGCTTAAATCTATTGAAGATTATTGCCATGGTAGCCCCGCTTTTAGGTCTACTGGGTACAGTGACCGGTATGATTATCACCTTCCAGATGATTACTTTGTTTGGTGCAGGCGATCCTAAAGCAATGGCTGGCGGTATTTCGCAGGCGTTGATTACTACAGTGCTGGGTCTGATTGTAGCGATTCCAACGGTGCTATTGCACACATTGGTTAATGGCAAGGCTCAGGGTATTCTGCATGTTCTAGAAGAACAGAGTGCGGGTATTGTGGCAGGTTCTCTAGAGGACAAATAAGCATGTTTTTTGTTGATACCTGGGCAGAGCTCGGCAAGTTTATGGATTCAGGCGGCATGGTCCTTTGGGCCATCGTCGTACTGCTGTTCGTGATGTGGACCCTGCTGTTTGAACGACTGTGGTATCTGCGGTCTACCGTAGGTGCCGATGTTCAAACTGCCTTAGATGAGTGGGAAGCGAGAGGCGAGCGAAAGTCTAAAACTGCACGTCAGATTCGTGAAAAGCTAATTTCTGAAGTCAGTGTCAAGATTGACGACAATATTATGATGATCAAAACCTTGGTGGCTATAGCTCCTTTGTTTGGGTTGCTGGGAACGGTAACTGGGATGATCGTAGTATTTGATGTTATGGCGTTTACTGGCGGTGGCGATGCGAAAGCAATGGCTGGGGGTGTATCTCAGGCTACTGTTCCTACCATGTCAGGTATGGTGGCAGCACTTTCTGGTGTTTTTGGGCTGACCTATGTCGAGCGAGAAGCAGAACGTGAAAAACATCTGCTTGAAGATCATCTAACAATGGATCACTAGTTGGGCTGATATGCCGATTGGCATCACCCTGTGAGAGTTAACTATGCGCGATAGAACAACTAAGCCACAAGAGCAAGGTCAAGCGATTGATTTAACGCCGATGCTCGACGTGGTATTTATTATGCTAATTTTCTTTATCGTCACAGCTTCATTTATTAAGTTGCCTGGTGTTGAGGTTAATCGAGTTGATACCACAACCTCTGACCCTTACAAAAAAGTAGGCATTCTAGTAGCTGTGAGTGATACCAACGAGTTTTGGATTGACAAAAAAAGAGTTGAAATGACCGCTCTTAAAATAAATTTAACTCGTTTATTTAATGAGAACCCCAAGGGCGGCATGGTTATCCAAGCCGATAATGATTCTGATATTGAAACAGTGGCTAAGATAGCCGATATAGCCCGTGAAATTGGTATATCGCCTGTCGCTGTGTCTGTAGAAAACGACTGAGTTTTGAGTATGGTTGGTTATAGAGTAGGAATTTCAGCAGGGTTAGGGCTTTTGGTAACACTCGCGTTGGTGTTTGTTATGTTTAAGCTCATCGACTCGGGAAACAAGGATATGAATGAGCAACCGGCTTATAAAATCCCTGACTTCCTGCATGTCGAGCGTGATCGCACGGAAAATATGAAGGCCACTGAGGTTGAAAAACCTGATGAGCCTGAAGAAATGCCAGATATCCCTGAAGAGCAAATTGAATTTGAAGCTCCAGAAAATGCGGTCAATATGGCAGCACCTACGGCAGGCGGCGAATTGAATATTGGCAACTCCGGTTTCGCCAGAGATTCAGATTATATTCCTGTTTACGTTCCACAGCCGAGATACCCGAATCGTGCGCAATCACGAGGTAAAGAGGGTTATGCAGTGGTTCAGGTGGTAATTACCACTATGGGTGGTGTTCGTGATCCAGTGATGATTGAAGAATTTCCAGAAGGTTGGGGCTTTGGTCGTTCAGCGGTTAAGGCGGCAACTAAATTGAAGTACAACCCAAGAGTTGTCGATGGCGTTCCTGAAGAAGTCCCAGGCGTGCTGTATAAATTTACTTTCCAGATGGCTAAATAAGGGGTATCTGATGTTAAAAAGTATAACAACTGTCGCCCTATTTACTGTTGCTTTTCTAGCACCTGTTATGGTGTCGACTATAGCTCCTTATTCTGATCTTGGTGCTTCAGCCTTTGCTGAGGAAGAAAAAAAAGAGCCTAAATTTAAGAATGTAAAAACCCGTAAGCGTCAATCAGTAGGCGCCAAATGTGGTAAATCTCTAGAAAAAGTTCAGGTGGTTCTTGAAGAAGAAGACTGGACTAAATCAATGGAGATGCTTGAGAGTATTGAGGCAAGCAGCAAAACTTGTAAATCTGCTTATGAGCAAACTCAGGTGTGGAAATTTAAAGGCTATGTCTATTATTCGTTGGACGATTTTGAAGGCTCAATTCGTTCATATAAGCAGGTCATCAATGGTGAGGGTACTCCAGAAGATCTTCGTTTAGATACCCGATATACCCTAGCCCAGTTATACACTGCTGAAGGTCGTTATGCTGATGCCGCTGTGCAATTAGAAATCTGGATTGAGGAATCAACCATTGTTAGTAATGCGGCGCGCGGCTTGCTTGCACAGATTTATTATCAACTTGAACGAAAAGATGATGCTTTAGCTCTTCTTGAAATAGCGATTGATGACGTCGAATCTAAAGGAAAACTCCCTAAAGAGCGTTGGTGGTCATTGCAGCGCGTACTTTACTACGAGAAAAACGAATATGGCAAAGTCGTCGACATTCTTGAAAAATTGGTTAAGCATTATCCTAAATGGACGTTCTGGAAACAGCTCGGTGGTATGTATGCTGAACAGGAAAGACCCCTTGACCAGCTAGTTGCCTCAGAAGTCGTTTATATGAACGGCAAATATGACAAAGAAAGTCAGGTATTAGGCCTAGGTTATATGTATTTAGCTGCTGAGGTTCCTTACAAAGCCGCGCAAATTATTGCCAAGGGTATGGATGACGAAATCATTGAACGTACGGTTAAAAACCTTGAGGTACTTGGCACAGCTTGGTATCAGGCAAAAGAGCTCAATTTAGCGCTCAGTGCACTTGATGAAGCCTCAAAGCTTAGCGAGTCAGGTGAATTGCAGTCTCGTATGGCAGGGGTTTACCTTGATTTAGGGCAAGACAAGCAAGCTTATCAGGCTACCCTGAAGGCCGCTGAGAAAGGCAGTGTTAAGCGTCCAAGCTCAAATTATCTCATTATGGGAAGTGCCTTAGTTAATATGCACTGTTACAAAGATGCGGTTGGGGCCTTCCAAAAAGCCCTTAAAGTTGCCGAAGATGAAAAGGAAAAACGTTTCCCTAAACAATGGATAAAATATGCTGATGTTGAAGGTACGCGTCTGGGTAAGTTACGTGATCTCGGTGCTGAGGTTCCAAGTTGTAGAAAGTAGCTAACTTAAAGAATAAAAAAAGCCCGGTTTTAACCGGGCTTTTTTGTGTCCAGGGGAACATTATTAGTTACAGCTGTGATAAGTCCCTAACGGCGCCTTTGTCTGCGCTAGTGGCAAGTTTGGCATAGGCTTTAAGAGCTGCAGAGACCTTTCTGGGTCGTGCTTCCTTAGGCTGCCAACCAATATTGTCTTGCTCTGAACGACGCTTAGCAAGCTCTTCGTCTGAAACCAACACATCAATGGTGCGGTTAGGAATATCAATGCGAATGGTGTCGCCCTTTTTTATGAGCCCAATAGTGCCACCAGCGCCAGCTTCTGGAGAAACATGGCCAATAGACAGCCCAGAGGTTCCACCGGAAAAACGTCCGTCAGTAATAAGGGCACAGGACTTGCCAAGATTTTTGGATTTTATATAGCTGGTTGGGTAAAGCATTTCTTGCATGCCTGGTCCGCCTCTTGGACCCTCGTAGCGCACGACAACCACATCACCTGCCTTAACTTCGTCATTCAGAATACTGGCAACCGCTTCGTCCTGACTTTCAGTGATAAAGGCTGGACCTTCAAACACTAGAATAGACTCATCTACGCCAGAAGTTTTAACCACACAGCCATCTTCAGCGAGATTTCCGGTCAGAATGGCTAGACCACCTTCGGTACTGAAGGCATTTTCTAGGTTACGAATACAGCCATTGGCACGATCAGCATCTAGCGAAGGCCAGCGAGTGGCTTGACTAAAGGCAGTCTGCGTAGGAATACCCGCAGGGCCTGCTTTATAAAATGTTTTTACTTCTTCACTAACATGGCCGCTAACAATGTCCCACTTATCAAATGCTTCAGCAAGGGTTGCAGAATGTACGGTGGGCAAATCATTGTGAATCAAGCCCGCGCGATCAAGTTCGGCTAGGATGCCCATAATGCCACCGGCTCTATGCACATCTTCAACATGATATTCAGGGGTGTTGGGCGCCACCTTGCAAAGCTGAGGAACCACTCGCGACAGCGCATCGATGTTCGACATATCAAAATCTATACCCGCTTCTTGAACCGCTGCTAGCAGATGCAAAATCGTATTGGTCGATCCGCCCATGCAGATATCGAGGGTCATAGCGTTTTCGAATGCTTTAAAGTTAGCAATGGATCTAGGTAAAACAGATTCGTCATCCTGTTCATAATAACGTTTTGCCATTGAAACAATGGTTCGACCAGCCTCTTCAAACAAACCCTTACGATCAGCATGAGTGGCTAATGTAGTGCCATTACCAGGAAGCGACAAGCCTAGAGCTTCGGTTAAGCAGTTCATTGAGTTTGCTGTAAACATGCCAGAGCAAGAGCCACAGGTTGGGCAAGCAGAGCGCTCATACTCAGCAACCTTTTCATCACTTGCAGTTTCATCGGCAGCGATAACCATTGCATCCACAAGATCAAGATTATGATCGGCTAGTTTAGTTTTTCCTGCTTCCATTGGGCCGCCGGAAACAAAAATAACTGGAATATTAAGGCGCATAGCCGCCATTAACATGCCTGGGGTGATCTTGTCGCAGTTAGAGATACAGACTAAGGCATCCGCACAGTGTGCATTGACCATATATTCTACGGAGTCAGCAATAACATCTCGCGATGGCAATGAATAGAGCATGCCATCATGGCCCATAGCAATACCGTCATCGACGGCGATAGTATGAAACTCGCGGGCAATACCGCCAGCCTTGGCGACTTCACCGGCTACTAAGTCACCCATATCCTTCAAGTGTACATGGCCTGGTACAAACTGAGTATAGGAGTTAGCGATGGCGATCATTGGCTTATTAAAGTCATCATCTTTCATGCCGGTAGCGCGCCATAAAGCTCTGGCACCGGCCATGTTGCGACCCTGAGTAGTAGTATGTGAACGATACTTAGGCATTATTTGTCTCTTATTTAGTTAAAAGCTTATCGGATAATTTAATTTTACTACAGGTATTCGATGTAACTCTAAAGAATTTTGCTAAAAATCCGCGAATTGCGCTGATAGTTATATAGCGACTGTTTTTGTTCGGGCAAATCACTCAATTCAACCTCAACAAAACCTTTCTCCAAAAACCAATGGGCGGTTTGAGTGGTTAGGACAAAAATTTGAGTCATTTTTGCTTTAAGCGCATCTGCTTCTAAGCGCTGAAGAAGCCTAGTAGCTATACCCTGATTAAGAAATTCTGGATTAGTTGCCATACAGGCAATTTCACCCTGTGAAGAATCACTGGTCGGATAAAGTGCGGCACAGCCCAGCAAGTCACCCTCAGGGTGAAGCACTAGAGTAAATCTTGAGATCTCAGTTTCGAGTAATTCTCTAGAGCGTTTCACTAAAATTTGTTGCTCTTCTAGAGGGGTAATTAAGTCCAAGATTCCGCCTACGTCACTAATTTCAGCCGGCCTAATGACTTCAGAATGGTCCTGCATAACTAGTGTGCCACTGCCATCTCGGGTAAATAACTCGGTGAGCAGTGCGCCATCCTCAGCGCAGCTGACTAGATGCACGCGGTTAACACCCTCACTACATGCACAGCAAGCAGTCTCTAATAATTTATTCTGTGCTGTATTGTCGCTTTTTGTTTGTAGGGTCATAGCTTCAGGCACTGACAAACTTCTAAGAAGATTGTCATCTTCAAGAATACCTGACACTTCAGTGACTAAAATAAGCTTTTCTGCATTGATGGCGATTGCAGTTTGAGCCGCAACCTCTTGATAGCTTAAATTGAAAGCCTCACCAGTGGGTGAAAAGCCAATCGGAGATAGCAAAACTAGGCCGCCTATCTGAAGCTGTTGTTGAATAGACTCAGCATCAATACCTCGAACTTCTCCAGTATGCAGATAATCAACACCATTCAGAATACCTATGGGCTTGGCAGTAATAAAGTTGCCGCCAATGGCCTTAACCTGAGCGCCGTGCATCGGGGAGTTAGGTAAGCCAGTGGATAATTCAGCTTCGATTTGCCACCGCGTACTGCCCAAGGCCTCTTTAACCGATTGCATGGCACTGCTATCAGTGATTCGCAACTGACTATGAAATTGGCTCTGTTCACCAGATTGTGCGATGCGCTGATCAATTTGTGGGCGAGCGCCATGCACTAACACAATGCGAATACCTAAGCTTTGCAGTAGTGCAATATCGTGGATCGTACGATGGAAATTGGCATGGGCAACCGTATCGCCATCAAGGGCAATAACAAAGGTCTTGCCCCTGTGTTTGTGGATATAGGGCGATGTTTGTCGGAAGAAATCCACATAGCTATCTGAATTCATGGCGCAATTATATTGTTTTTGGGCGCTCAGCAACAGTATTCAATGTTTTAGACAGAGTAAATGGGTTGCTCTATCAGTCTTTTTCAGTAAATTCATCGTTAATCAGCTCAATTGAGCATGCTATGATTAGCGAAAATGGTACGCAAAAATCTTTGAGCATTTTGAATCAGCATTATGAGCTTTTTATTAATACAGCAATCTTACCAAGCCAAGCTTAGTCTCTTTCTTGAAAAGGCAGGAGCAGGGGATTGGATAAATGATTGCCTAGCTAAGGTTGAATTTGCTCAGCAACTTGAGCGCGCATGGGGATGCAGTGATTTTGCCGCCGATCAGGCGATAGGAGATCCTCAGGGGTTTCGTCAACTTGTAGAAAGTGGTGATCTTGAGCGAGCCTATTCACAAACCACCCTACTAGATTCACTGCAACAGAATATTTCTGTCATACCTAAAGATGACGAGAAAGCCTTAGGTAAGCAGCTAAGACTTTTTCGCCGCCGCGAGATGCAGCGAATCGTATGGCGTGATCTGAACCGCCTAGCGGATTTAACCGAAACTACCCGTGATGTGACGCTGTTGGCTGAGGCCTGTATCAATGTCGCATTGGATTATTTACATCCAATGGTTGCTAAAGATATGGGCAAACCATTGGATAGTGAAGGCAATGAGCAAAAACTACTTGTGATTGCCATGGGCAAAATGGGTGGCGGTGAGCTTAATCTATCCTCAGATATTGATCTTATTTTCGCTTACCCAGAAGCCGGTGAAACCGAGGGTGCAAAGCGCTCAGTATCCAATCAGCAGTTTTTTGAGCGACTGGGGCAAAAACTCATTGCCTCGCTGGATACGCAAACGGTTGATGGCTTTGTTTTTCGCGTTGATATGCGCTTGCGTCCCTACGGGCAAAGTGGCCCGCTGGTACAAAATTTTTCTGCCCTAGAAGATTACTACACCACTCAGGGTCGTGGCTGGGAGCGTTTTGCCATGGTTAAGGCGAGAGTAGTGACCGGCAATAAAAAGGCTATTGCAAGGCTTGAAGAAATACTTAGTCCCTTTGTTTATCGTCGCTATCTCGATTATGGCGCGATTGAGGCATTACGAGATTTAAAGCGAAAAATTAATCTCGAGGTTGCCCGCAAAGGCATGCATGACAATATTAA